>JAFURH010000053.1 GCA_017471945.1 Clostridia bacterium
AGAACGGTATATGAAAAAGTTTTTGGGTCGGGTTTTGGAGATCGTGCCAGAAAATTGCTTTGACGGCGTGACGGAAGGGTATTCGGAAAATTATATCCGCGTGTACGTAGAGGGGAATTTGGAAAAACGACCCACCCGTGTACGCGTTGAAAGGCTGTATAAAGACGGCGTGTTCGCCGTTTTGAATAAAGAATAAAAGGAGAAATGAAAATGGAAAACTGTATTTTTTGCAAGATCGTAGCGGGAGAGATCCCTTCGCCGAGACTGTACGAGGACGAGAAAATGATCGTGATTAACGATATCGAGCCTAAGGCGAAGAAACATTATTTGTGTATTCCCAAGGCGCATTTTGCGCGCCTCAACGAGATGGACGGCGAAAAGGCGGAAACGCTGAAATATTGTTTTGAAAAGATCGCCGAGCTTGAAGAAACGCTCGGGCTTTCGAACGGCTATCGCGTGATGATCAATCAAGGCGAGGACGGCGGGCAGACGGTCGCGCATTTGCATATTCATTTGCTCGGCGGTGAAAAACTTCAAGATTTTTAAAAATTTTTCGTTTAAAGAATAAAAAATCGGGCAATAATCCCTTTCGCGAGATCGCGGGAGGGATTTTTTTATGCGGTATAAGTTGCTTCGGGCGGTCGGGCTGTTTTTTGCGCTTTTGGTATTATCGTGCGCGTTCACGGCTACGGCGGCGGCTCATTCGGTGAAATTAAATTTTTCCTGCCCTGCCTTGGGCGAAGGGAAACGGACGTATTATTTGTATTCCGCGTCCTCGCAGGCGGAGATCAGAGAAACGGTCGCGCTCGTGGAGCTTGCGTTCGTCGAGGGCGAGAGCGTGGAGTATTCGATTGTCGCGGAAGCGGACGGGGAACAAATCGCGCGGGAGATTTTGAAAGAGCTGGGCGGCGAGCTGCTGTTCACGGAAGAAGCGTGCGGCGTGACTTCCTATTACGCCTACGCGCCCGAATTATACGAGGGGATCAAGGTCAAGGGCGTTAGAGTAAATTTGCAGATCGCGGTGAAAAAGGGCGGGGTTGCCGTGGGGAGTCCTATGATCTTCGGGGGATATTGAAAGAGGTGAAATTTAAAAATTAAAAAATTTCGGGTATAAAATCCGAAAGGGTGGAAATAATCTACATACAATACATTTTCGGAGGCTAAAAATGAGAAAAGAAAACGAGAACGAAAACGGAAAAAACAAAAAGCATTGGCGAGAGTCCGTGAAAGATAAGAAATTTTATCTGTATACGGTGATCGGTTGCGCGGTCGCGCTTTTGTCGCTGGTGATCGTGGCGGTCACGATGTCGATCGTCGGCGAGGACAAGCCGTCGGTCAATACGGGCACGAACGTGGAACAACCCGACGACCCGAACGACCCTACGGGTGGCGAAACGCCTGACGACGGTACGGGTACGGGCGGCACGACGGGCGGCGACGATCAGCCCGTGGACGGACAACCCGGGGATATGGTTTTGCCCGTGGAGGGGGTGACCGTATCGACGGAGTACGAGTTCTATTATAATCAGACTTTGAACCGTTACTATCTCCATAAAGGGATCGATTTTGCCGCGGACGCAGGCGTAGAAGTCGTGGCGGCGCAAGGCGGCGTGATCGAGAGCATTTATACCGACGAGCTGTTGACGGGTACGGAAATTACCGTTGACCACGGCGACGGACTTAAAAGCGTGTATCGGTTCGTGAACGCGGCGGAGGGCTTGGAAGTCGGGGCTTCGGTCGAGCGCGGACAGGTGATCGCGACGGTTGCGGAAGCGGTCGGCGACGAGTATAAGGACGGCGCGCACCTGCATTTCGAGGTATTGAAGGACAACAAAAACGTCGATCCTACCACGTATTTGACCTTGGAAGAAAAATAAGAAAGAAAGGAAGCCTCTTCGTGGGGCTTCCTTTTTCTAATGCAAAATCAGAGTGAGGGGATTGCCGCGCTCCACTTCGTTTTGCTCGCAATGACGGGGAAAGGCATAAACGCGGGACGAGCCGCATACAATATTCTGCCGAAAGATTACGCGGAGGATTTTAAAGTATGAAAAAATGGCTGTGTCGGGTGTTGGTGATCGTGTGCGGGGCGGCGTGTCTGCCGTTTGCTTCCGCCTGCCAAAAAGAGAAAAAGATCGCGGCGAACTACGAGATCGTGGCGGAGTATTCCCCAGAGCTTTCCACCGTCGCGGGGACGGTGAAGCTGGAATTTACCAACCCCACCGAGCGCGCGCTCGAAACGCTCAAATTCAATCTGTATCCCAACGCGTATCGCGAAAACGCGCTGTATAAAGCGGTGTCGTCCTCCTATCAGAAAGCGGCGTATTATAACGGCAAGAGCTACGGGAGCATTACCGTGCTGTCGGTGAGCGGGGCGAAAAGTTGGAGCGTAGGCGGCGAGGATAAAAATATCTTGCTCGTGGAGCTGGAAAAGGCGCTCTATCCCGACGAAAAGACGGTCGTGGATATCGGGTTTTTGACCAAGCTCGC
Organism: Clostridia bacterium; assembly: GCA_017471945.1. Lineage (GTDB taxonomy): Bacteria > Bacillota > Clostridia > Christensenellales > Borkfalkiaceae > Scatosoma. The sequence goes on from JAFURH010000053.1 coordinate 2,488, forward strand.
TTCCGTCAATCACCGTACGGGCGTGACGAAAAACGGAGTTAATCTGGGGAATTTCTTCCCGATCCTTTGCGGGCTGAAAGACGGCGCGTTTTACGAAAGCGTGTATTATTCGGACGGCGATCCTTTTTATTCGAACTGCGCGAACTACGAAATGAATTTCGTTTTGCCCAAGGATTACGTGCTCGCTTCGACGGGGAAGGTGAAGGCGGAAAAGAGCCTTGAAAGCAAAAAGGAGTATACCGTGTACGCGACGAACGTGCGGGACTTCGCCGTGTTCGCGAGCGAAAAGTACGCCGTTTTGGAAAAGAAGATCGGCGGCGTAAAGGTGAAATATTATTATTACTCGGACGAAAACGCGGAAGCGCATTTTGAAACGGTCGGCAAGGCGTTTGAATATTTTTCGGAAAGCTTCGGGGAGTATCCGTACTCGGAATATACCGTCGCGCAGGCGGATTTTTGCTACGGGGGAATGGAGTATCCCGCGATCACGATCGTAAACCCGTTCCTCACCGAAAAGGAGTATACGCACACGCTCGTGCACGAAACGGCGCATCAATGGTGGTACGCGGTAGTGGGGAGCGATCAGACGACGAACGCTTGGCAGGACGAGGGTCTTGCGGAGTACTCGGCGAAGCTGTTTTTCGACGCGCACGGGGAATACGGCGTTTCGGGGAAGGAGCTCGTAGCCGATTCGCTTGCGGCGGTGAGGGAATATTATCGGACGTACGGGAGCGTGTTCGGAGAGGCGGATACGCGAATGACCAGAAATTTGTCGGAGTATTTGAGCGAATACGAATACCGCTCGATCGCGTACGATAAGGGTATGGTTTTGTTCGATACCTTGCGACAGAGCGTGGGGAAAAAGAAGTTTTCGGCGGCGCTCAAACGGTATTATAAAGACAATAAATTCAAGATCGCGACGCCTGCGAATCTGGTCGCGGCGTTCGAGCGCGCGGGCGTGGACGTGGCGGGGCTCGTGGAAAGCTTTACGAGCGGAAAAGGCATCGTGTAGAGGGGCGAGAGTCTTTCGAAAAATTTTCAAAATTTTTTTGTTTAAAACGCTTGCCAAATTTTTTTTTTGGGCGTATAATAGAAATGTAGTGCGGTCAAGCTGAGTTTCGGCTTGAAATTTACTCCGCGCGGCGTTAGTGTTTTTAGGAGCGATTATGGACGCTGTTCCAAACCGAAGTTGCTTGAAAATTAAAGAAATTCCGCCGCGCAAGGGTGGTTTCGTACTCTAAGGTATGAGCGTGTTTGCACGCTTGGATTCAAGTACATACGCGCGGGCGGTTTTTCCCGCGTGTTTTTTTATGCTTTCGGGCTAAGGTTAACGGCTCGGGCATAAGAAAACGCCTTCACAAAAAATAAAAGGCGGTGCTTGAAATGATCAGATTTTACAAAACGGACGAAAAACTGCATATGATCGAGCTCGAAGAGTTCGAAAAAAACTGTTGGGTGGAAATGGTCAGCCCGACGGACGAGGAAGTGGAAACTATTCGCGAGCTCAGCAATATTCCCGAGGAATTTTTGAAAGCCGCGCTCGACGAAGAGGAAACTGCGCGAGTGGAAGTGGACGAAGGCGCGACGATGTACGTCGTGGACAGCCCTATGATGGTCGAAACCGAAGAAGGCGACGACACGTATACCACCATTCCCGTCGCCGTGATCTATAACGGGAGCTGTATCGTCACCGTTTCGCTGAACGCGAACCCCGTGTTTGCGGCGTTCCGTACGCACAGGGTAAAGGTTTCCACACAAAAACCCGTGGGGTTCGTTTTGAACTTTATGCACGAGAACGTGAAACGGTTCTCGTATTTGCTCAAACAGATCGATAAAAAATCCTTGCGCTTGCAAGCGGAATTGCATAAATCTATGCGTAATCAAGAGCTGATCGAGCTGCTTGGCTTACAGGATTCCCTCGTGTATTTCTCGACGGCGCTTTCGGCGAACTCGTCCGTGTACGGGCGGTTGTCGCGTATGGAATCGGTAAAAAACAACGAGGATTATCAGGATCTGTACGACGACGTTTTGATCGAAACGCGGCAGGCGGTGGAGATGTGTACCATCTATCGCGATATTTTGAAAACGACGATGGACGCGTTCAGTTCGGTCATTTCGAATAATCTGAACAACGTCGTGAAACGGCTGACGATCATCACGATCTTGGTCGCGATCCCGACGTTGATCGCAGGACTTTTGGGTATGAACGTAGATCTGCCGTTCGGTATGGGCTTGCACGGGGATTTTGCGGCGTGGGAGTTTTGGATTATCGTGGGAATCTCGGCGTTGCTCACGGTACTTTGCTCGGTGTTCCTCGTGAGAATGACGGATAAAATCAAGATCCGCACCCCCAAACAAGCGAAAAAGAAGAGGAGAAGGGACTGATGCCTTTTTTACAGTATAAATGCCCGTCGTGCGGGAAGAAATTCGACGAGCTCGTAAAATCGCACACGGACGAGGTGAAATGCCCCGACTGCGGCGAGGTTGCCGCGCGGGATTATTCGGGGAGTATGTATTCGATGACGGGAAAGTCCTCGAAAAGATGCTCGGGAAACTGCAAAACTTGCAGCGGGTGCAGATAAATAAGTGAAAAAATACCGTTCGACGGATTCGTCGAACGGTATTTTTATTTGCTTTTTTTTGTTCTTCCGTTTAAGAAAGAAGTATATTCCAATAATAATTTTTTATCGTCGCAAGGCAGCGAGCGGAATTCTTTAATCAAAGTGCGTTCTTCCGCTGAGAAATTCTCTTCTTGTAAATAGTCGGGCAATATCGTAATATTTCCGAAATCGTCGGAGCGCCCGAGAAGATAATCGATACTGCATTGAAAATAATCTGCCATAACGATCAGCATTTGAGGGGAAGGCTGATTGATCCCGTTTTCATAGTTTGCGTATACTTGTCTGCTGATTTTAAAAATTTCGGCGATTTGCGCTTGCGTTTTTCCCGATTCTTCCCGTAATGCTTTCAATTTTAACATAATCCACTCCTAATCTTATTTATTATAGCAAGAAATATGCGCAAAATACTTGACTTGCAAGAAAAAATTTTATATAATAATAAAAAATGCAAGAAATAATTGCATAATCAAAAGAAGGAAAGAATGATTATGGATGAAAAGCTGAAAATAAAATGCGAAGAAATGATAAACCGTTTTGGGAAAAAAGATTATTCGGACGAAGCAATCGGAAAGATTTCGGAAAAAGAAATTCGCGTAAAGCCCGCGAATACGCAAACGGAAATTGCAATAAGCAGGGAACTGTGTATACGGGTTTTAGAGCAGGATATGAGGATTTCGGACACGCTTTCCAATAAATTGTTGGAAACGAAAGCGACAGAAGGGCTGATTGAAGCAATCAATAAAAAGCCCGAATTTATCTATGAGGAATTTACGGCGTTACCTTTACCCAAAGAACCTAAGCTGAATGAGGATTATGGACCGAAAGTGACGGCTATATACGATTGGTTTTCGGAAAAAGCTTATTTTTGGGACGGCGCGTTGCTTTTGCTTGCTTTGCTGATACGTATTTTATTATTTCCCTTATTTTTATTATCGGTAATTCCGCTTGCGGTTGCCCGAGGAATAGCAAAAGAAGATAATATTTCGGAATATGAAACGAAGTTAAAGAAATACAAACGTGAAAAAAAGAAAATAGACCAAACGAACGCGGAGAATTACGAGCGGTATCAAAAGGAACGGAACGCCGCGCTCGAACGGCTTGAAAAGAGGTGGAAGGACGGCGAAACGGAAAGAGCGGTCAAGACGGAGAGGTTGCAAGTCATTTTATCGGGGCAACGAAAAGAAGCTTTGGCGTATTGGAAAATTTTCGAGTATATAAGAAAGAACGTATTTACCGTTCCCGAACAATACGATACCGAGGAAACCAAGCAACGGATCGTGCGGTATTTGAAAAATTTCAAGGCGACGACTTTTACGCAGGCGGTGAATCTGATCGAAGAAGAGGACGAACGCAGAAAAGCGTTTGAAAGTCAAGAAAAGCATCAAAAAGAATTGGCTGAAATCGAAAGAAAGAGGCTTAAAGATCAAGAAGAGTATAATCGTCAGCAGGCGTTAAGAGAAGAAAAGAATCTCGAAATGCAAAAGGAAGCGTTGCAGTTGCAGAAAAAATTAGAGCAAGAAGAAAAGAAACGCACGGAAATTCTCGAAAAAGGACAAAAAGAACTTGGAGAAAAGCTTTCCGCGATTCAAAAAGAGGTCGAGGAAGCAAATGCTTACGATCCGTTGGGAATTTCGGCAAGGGATATTGAAGATATCGTTCGGCGGTATTCCAATTAACAATAAGAACTAAAAAACACAAAGGAGAAGTGTTATGAAAAAAACAATTGTATCTATTTTACTCAGTATGGTAACCCTTTTTGGTTGCGTGGGCTTTACGGGCTGTGAGATCGATCTCGGCGAAAACGGAAAAGTCCAAAGCGAGCTTACCAAGCTTTCCGCGCCTAAAAACGTGCGAGTGGAAAACGATTTGGTTAGGTGGAGTAGCGTTTCGAATGCAGATTCGTATATCGTTCAGGTAGGTACGGAAGCGGCGCAGGCAACGACGACGGAGCTTGCATATCCTCTTTCCAGTTTATTGAGCGAAAGCGCGACGGGTTTATACGTAAAAGTAAAAGCTTTGCCGAGCAGTAGTATTTTATACAGTGAATCCGATTGGTCGGAGGTTTACGGTCCGTTTGATTATACGGTTAGCGGAAACAGTAGCAATCAAGGCGGTGAAAGTGATAAAGAGAACGAAGAAGGCGGTACTTTTTTGCAAACGGGAGTTGGTTGTAGCGTAGACGTCGTTTCGGCTGATAATTATAATGACTTCAAAAACGGCGTTTCAGTGTTGGATAAAAGTAAATTGAGAGAATCTTCTTTTGAGGAAATAGCATTACATTATAATCAAGATAGAACAACGGAATCGCATAGTATTTCTAATTTAGTAAGCAAATCTTCCGTTTCTTTTGAAATGAACGTAGGAAATAATTCAAAAATGCGTACGATGTTTTGTAATATTTCCGTTGGGTTGGAGTCTTCTTCAAGTTTTGAGTATTCCAAATATTCCAATAAATATTATTATATTTTAGATCACTATATTGAGCGTTATTCTTTATCGCTGATAGATTTTGCGGTAGAAGATAAATACGTTGATTATTTAACTTCGGATTACTTAAATGCGCTTAACACGTTATATAATGATCAAAGTCAAATTGCATTTGAAACGTTTTTTAAAAAGTATGGAACGCATATAATTGGTTCGGCGATATTCGGGGGAAGATTAAACGCATATTTTAGTGCTGTTACGAATAAAACAACGATTGACGAAAGTATGGCTTCAAATCTTTCGAGTACGGTAAGTTTTGGAAAATCTGCGGTGAATAACACGAGTGCCAGTGTCAAAACGAGTATTTCAACCGCGTTAGGAGTAGCGCAAGAAGATGTTCAAACTTCTTTTTCAGCGGTTGCATACGGCGGTGCTTCGTTTGGTGCAAGTTCGATAGATGATTTTAACAATAATTACAATACTTGGTGGAGTTCGTTTAATGACGATCAAGCCAATGCCGTATTGGTAAATTATTCAAAAGACGGATTACTTGCTTTGTGGGATTTATTACCGAACGAATATGAAGGAATGGCGGAAGCAATGGAAGCCGCATTTGCTGAATATTATGCAAAAGAATACGATGGCTTTATCGAGAAATTTTCTTATGACGATACCGCGAATTATGCGGGCGGGTCGGGAACTAAAAGCGATCCTTATTTAATTGCGAATGAAGAACATTTGAAACATATTGATTTAAATCCCGCTTCGTGTTTTAAATTAACAAACGATATTGATTTAACAAAAAATACGTGGGTAGCGATTGACGAGTTTAGCGGTGAATTAGACGGCGCGGGATATAAGATAGACGGATTACACACGAGCAAGGATTTGGCGGGGAAAGGCGAGGATTACGGCTTGTTCCGACAAATTAAAAATGCAAAGATTTATGATTTGAACTTTGAAAACGTTTTATTAAAAGTGGATAACGACGGTAATTGTAGTGGTAAGGATTTTAGAGTCGGTACTATTGCAGGTTATGCTGAAAATTGCACAATTACAAAAATTTCGGTTTCGGGAAAGGTTTCATTGGACGGCTCTGATGGCGGCGGCGCTATTATCGGTGGATTGTTCGGTGAAGTGAAATCTTGTGATATTTCATACTGTAAAAATTCTGCTGACATTTGGGCTGCGAAAGGTTATGCGTGTGCGGGCGGAATCGCTGGTTGGTGCAGAGGTACTTATGAAAATACTTCTAAGTTCAGCTATAACGAAAATGTTGGGGATATAGGAGCAAATGGCAATCAAGGGTGGGGATATGCTTATGCGTGCGGTATTGTTGGAAAGAGACAGGATTCAAATTGCATAATCGATGAAACGAATAGCAATAATGGAGAACTGACAGCAAAAGGAGCTATCTTTGCCACCTGCGATAAAGATGATTTATACGTGAAATAATAGCAAATGCAAAGGCGCGCTGGATTCGTCAGCCCGCCTTTGCTCCCTTGTGGGCAATATGAAAGATAAGGAATTCGTAATCAAAAAGCTATCGGAAAAGGATAAAAGAACAATTTGTTCGTGGCGATACGAAGGCGCATACGCCGTTTATAATCTTCCGAGCTTTGAAGAATTGAAAAAACGAGAGCAAAGCTTTATGAATTGCACAAAGGAAAGCGGCTATCGGGCTTTTTATTTGCGCGGGCAGTTGATTGGTTATTCAAATATACGGAGAGAGGACAACGGCGTTTATATCGGAGTCGGCGTTGCGCCTAAATTGTGCGGTAGAGGCTACGGACAACAAATCGTAAACGCAACGGTCGAGCTTGCGCGAAGGGAATACCGTTCGGGAATTTTTTATTTAGAAGTACGTTCTTGGAACGTTCGAGCGATCAAATGTTATGAAAAATGCGGGTTTCAAATCGTAGGAGATTTGTATTTTAAAGAAATATCAGACGAAAAAATTTCGTTTTACAGAATGCAAAAATCCCTCGCGCGACATATATATAATATATAAGGGCACGATTCGACTTCAAAACCGTATAAAAAACGGCTTTTTGGAAAAAATAAAAAAAAGTCAAAAAAATTTAAAAAATTTTTAAAAAATGCTTGACTTTATCTTTTATAAGTGTTATTATATTTAAGCTGTCGCTTCGGGAGTACCGAATCGAAGCGTCTTGCGACTGTCGTCGTAAGCAAACGAAGATTGACAACTGCATAGCAAGAAGTTTTTATTATAAATAATAAAGACGAGTACAAAAGGCAAATTTTCATATTAAGAAAGAAAGCTAATTGGTTAATAAAGCACAAGAACGTAGGACGATTGAAAAAGGTCAACCTATAAGCTGTGAGAAATTGATTAGTCGAGTAAGAATATAGAATTTTCTGTAAAAAAGACGAGTAGAAAGAGAGAGAAAGATCAAGCTACAAAGGGCTTACGGAGGATGCCTTGGTACGTGGCGCCGAAGA
>JAFURH010000054.1 GCA_017471945.1 Clostridia bacterium
ATATAGGTTTCACGAGTTTTACCGTAGCTTTCAAACTTCTTGATATAGTCCATCGTAATATCCGGCAATTTGCCGTCCGTAATCGTCAACGCGACTCCGTTCAAGCTCGCGCTTACGATATCCGTAGGCATTGCGTCAAGATCTGCGGTCGTCAACACGTACTGATCCGTTCCTGCATAGTCCGAATTCGTTGCAAGATATACTTCTTGTGTGTAAGTCGTTCTAATCGCAAGTGCCTTTATCGTAATGTTTCTTTCAATGGTAATCCCTTCTACAACCACTTTTAACGTGACTACATAGTCTTTATCCTCCGTCGGCACATTGGCAAGCGAGAACACATTGCCTTCTCTTTGAAGGTTTGCGTCGCCATTCGTAATAGTATACTCTACGCCTTCAAGTACATTTCCGTACATATCCACCATAGAAACGCTTACTTTATCCGTCGTGGTTTGCAACTGATATTCATCTATTTCTTCGTCCGTTTCGTCCGTCACTACAACGTCTATATTATCCACATAAGTGTCTTTCCAGCGTACCGTGCCGTTGATTTTCACCCAGTACTTGCCGTCAAATGAGGTCAAATCGTTGTCGTCTGTCGCCATTTCGGAATAGCCGTCGTAATGATAAGTGTTTCTGAAAGGAACATTTAAATACTTTGTACAGTTGCCACCGGTAAGGTCTCCACCGTCACCGAATTGATGTATCGCACCGTTAGTCTTATCTGCATTCCAAATATCTCTTCCCCAGACGTCTGTGGTCTCGTTTTTACCGTAGCAATAGTAGCCCGAGAGCGTGCCTTTCATAATATGGCTCGGGGATATAACGTATACGTCTTCAAAGTAATTGTCTTCGGCAACGCGTCCCGTAGCATCACTACCCCCAAAACCAAGCCCATAACACAACACGCCGTACTTATCCCAACCCGTGCTGTTAGCGGAAGCAGGTATTTTTACCGCATTTGCGCCCGTGTATTCCACCACCACGTTTTGAAGTACTTGCGTGGTCGTCATTTTGGAAATACCTTTCGGGTTTTTGCTTTCCTCACTCAATTTTACGTACACGTTTTTCACGGTGTATTTAGGGTTGTTTTCCGCAAGATAGAAGCCACCATTTACAGTTATATCGTAGAGTGCAAGGTTTTGCACGATAGCGCCCTCAACAAATTCACCGAAAAGACCTGCACCCGAACCGATATTCAAATTAGAAATGGTATGTCCCATACCGTCGAATAATCCGCCGAAGCCTGCGCCCGTAGCGTTGTCGTGCGCCATCGCTACTGCGCTTGCGTTTAAGCTTTTACCCAACGCGTATGTTTTGGTGTTTGCTTCCGCATTTGTGTTGTTGAGTAGCGACAAATCGGCTGTATCAGTCATAACCTCGTCGATAACGGAAACGTTAATACGGGTAATTTTACCGTCTACGATGGTGGAAACGGTGAGCGTATCCCCAACGGTTTTGCCTTCAACAAGTTCAGCCCACTGTACGTAGCCGTCGTCCAAGATTTTATCTTTACTACTTGCACCTACGTAGATTCTGTTTGCGGTGCCTTGATTGAATACTACATCGCCCTCCAAATCAGCATACGCCGTTGCAAATTCAACCGAACCGATATATTTATTGATTATATCTTGCTCGTCTTCACCCAATCCGCCGTCTATTATCTCTGCGTTAATAACGCTTCTCGCCGTACGGGAATTATCGTTGGAAATAGCATAATAGGTGTACGTTCCTTCGGTTGTCGCCACCGAACAATACGCCCGCGCAGTCAATTCGATATCATACGTTTTTTCCATTAAAGCCGTCGCTTTTTCGTCGCTAATTTCACCGTAAAGTGTTTCATACTCCGCCTCTAACTCATCTTTTTTGTAGGTGACGGACGCTTTCAACGTTGCTTTACCGTTTTCAAAGACTATGTCGCTTTCGGCATTATGTACGATATTTTGTACGTCTTTCGTTTCGCTCGTGAGATTTTCAACGTCGGCGTTGATATTTGCGGTCGGCGCAATCAACGTACCGAACGTAAGCTTGGCATTCGTATGTGTTTCTTTAATTTCCTTAACCCAAGCTTCCGACAACGTCGTTTCAAAACGAATACCCGATTCGCTTACGCTACTTACGCGAGCCTGTGCGCCCAACGCCATTTCAAACTCCCCTTTTTCAGGAAGTAAAGGGTCTGGCGTGGTTGCAGAAGCCGTAGAGGTCATACCGGCACTAACACAACCAAGCATTGTCAAAGACAATAAACCAATTAATAATTTCTTGTTTTTCATTATTCGATTTCATCCTCCGTTCCTAACCATTTCACGTCAAAATTGATAGCTTGTGATGCCGTAATAATATCGTTTTTATTCAGTATACACACAACTATCTTTACGCCTTGATACTCCTTCAAACCAATAACCTCCTTCTTTTATTATTTATTATTTCAAAAAAATACTTCATTAAACACGACTTTACAGTATTATAATAATTGATAATTTAAGCAAAGTCAATGAAAAAAACAACCAAGATTTATGCACAAAATAACCATTTTTATCTTCTCAGTCGAAGGATACGCTAAAAACTATTATTGTGCTTACACTTCTTCATTTTTAAAAATAAAGCAAATTTCGCCTTTCCCCGAATGAGGAACTCGGCAGTTCTCACTCGGCAACGAACCGCAATGCCCCGTGCCCACGCCCGTCATATAAAAATCGGCGGAAAGATAGGTTGCGTCCGGCTCAGGTAATTCATAGTCGTGCTTGGTGTTCGCCAAAACGCTCCAAGAATACGGCAAAGCAGAGAAAGACTGCATTCCTTCTATCCGTACTGCGTTTCTACCGTCCGAAACTTCCGCCCAATCAGGAGAAAAATGGCTCCCGCTTTCTTGCGGTTTGACGTAATGATAATATTCCTTGTCTACCGTATTTTCATATTCGCCTTTCTTAGAAAAAAGATACATATCCGAATAGGTTTCTTGGGGTCCGTAAGCAAAATATTTCACCTTGTTATACGCTTTATCCAGCGTAAGCGTAAATCCTACACGTGGCAAGAACAAGAAAAATTCTTCTTCGTCCTGATAATCAACCGAAATTTTCACACCGTTTTTCCCAAAGCTATACGCCACAGTCGCTCTTATCAAAGGTTTGAAACAAGCATACCCCAAATAAACCGTAAAACGTATCGTTCCGTTTTCTATTCGTATATCCTCGACAAACGGGCGGGCATACCGCAAATAATATTTGTTCCAATCGGGCAATATACCATCGTCGTTATCCAAAGGAGCACGGAAAACGTTCCAGCGAATTGCGCCGTATTCCACGTCCCCTTTCATAACGCAAATAATTTCGCCTTCCGCTTTATCAAGGATATATCTAACGTCCCCCGCTTGAACGTAAATGCGTTCGTCCTCTTCTTGGATTTGCACCTCATTTGCCTCTTTCCATTCGCTAATTGACGGCGTATTTTCATAGGCTTGCCACGTGGCGGCAATCTCGCTTTCTTTTTTATAATCAACGGATATCGTTCCCTTCTCCACGATAAGTTCTATTTCTTCACGAGGTTGTATTTGTACGGGAATACGTTGTTTTTTTCGTCCGACCACATAAAGATCTCCCTTCTCCACCGCGAAAAAGTTTCTGTTCTTTACCCACAGCCGTTCGCCTTCTTTTCTGAATTCCAACGGTTGATATATATACTTCATATGCAACGTACCCGATTTAATCTTCCGATCCGCCGTCAAAATCCCGTCTACGCAATAATTTCCGTTATTGACCGTTTCGCCAAAATCTCCGCCATAACGCAAGCCTTTCTCTTTATATCGCACCGCTTGATCGGCAAATTCCCAAATAAATCCGCCCATATAATGCTCGTCCGTGCGGAAAAGATCCCAATATTCTTGAATCCCGCCGGGACCGTTCCCAATCGCGTGGGAATATTCGCAAAGCAAAAGGGGACGGTTTTCTTTTTCAGGAAAATAATTGCTTTTTATCCAATTCACCGAAACGTACATTCTGCTGATAATTTCCAATTCTTTCGCCCATTGTATACAAGGGTCTAATTTCTCCATAGAGAGCGCGTTTATCCCTTCGTAATGCAAAGGTCTGCTCTTGTCTAATTCCCGCATTTTTTGTAATGCAAGTCGTGTATTCGCTCCTACGCCAGACTCATTTCCAAGCGACCACATAACAACGCACGGACGGTTTTTATTCGGTTGAATATTATTTACCTGTCTTTCTATATAACTGTTAGCAAAAAAAGGATCGTTAGCCAACCAAGACATTCTTTGATGATCCGTATACTCTTTCCAATTGCCCGCCCAAACACCGCCGTGATGCTCTAAATCACTCTCGCTCATCACGTATAAACCGTATTCATCACATAATTCGTAAAAGAGCGGTGACGCAGGATAATGAGAGGTTCGTACGGCATTGATATTCAATTTTTTCATTAGTAAAACGTCGGCAAGCATATCCTCGTAGGAAAGGGTAGCCCCTTTTTCGGGATGAAAATCGTTCCGATTCACTCCGTAAAACTTAATCGGTTTACCATTAAATAAATACAAGCCGCCTTCCACTTCCGAAGTACACACGCCCACCCGCTCGAAAATAATCTCGTCGTTTGCCGATATTTGCATCTCGTACAAACAGGGATCTTCTGCGCTCCACAAGCATACGTCTTCCAATAAAAACATCGTCGTTTGTCCTGGCTCAACCGTTTTCGTCTGCCCGTCTAACGACACGCTAATATCTACTTTACTTTCGTTGAAAAAGTATACTAACCCTTCCGTTCTGTCTATTTTCGTTTGAATTCGATAATCAACGATATGTTTTGTAGGGCGGAACAGTAAATATACGTCCCTGAAAATCCCTGTAAATCTCCACTTGTCTTGGTCTTCCAAATAAGAGCCTGCATTCCATTTCAATACCAAAACGTCTATTTTGTTTTCACCTTCCACTAAATGCTCGCCGACGTCAAACTCACTTATTCTATGAGAAATGCACGAATACCCGACAAACTTACCGTTTATATATACGTAAAAAGCACTGTCTACGCCCTCAAATACCAGATACGTCTTTTCACTTTTCTGCTGACACGTGAACCTTTTCGAATAATGATAACAAGGTATTTTTTCGGGAATATGCGGCGGATTATAGGGAAACGGATACGCAAAATCTACGTATTGAAAATAATCATAACCAAAATATTGTACGCAAGAAGGAACAAGTATTTCGTCTACTCCCTCACCCGTCCAAAAATTATCAGCGCCCAATACACTCTCGTACGCACGAATTTTCCACGCGCCGTTGAGCGATTGAAAGCGTTCACTCTTTTCTCTCTTATCCCGATTTTGACCTTTCTTAAAGGGTACGTAATACGCCCTCGCCGGCAACGTATTGACGCTATCGCATTTTAAATAGTACTTTTTTAACATTTTTACTACATCCTCGTTAAACGTTGTATATATCATATCACATATTTTTTTAAAATGCTATATAAAAAAATTTCGACTTTTATTCACAAAATCACCATTTTTATTTTCTTTTTTATAAAGATTTTATTGATTGAAACCCTTAAAATAGTAGTAAAAAATAGTGCGCTTTACATATAAAAACCGCAATTTACGCGAGTTAATTATAACAATATCATTGTAATAAACTTTGTTGAAAAAGCTCCTAAGTGCTTTAAGTATCATTATAACATTTTTTTACTTGAACGCGTTAAACTACACCTTGACTTTTGCGAGCGCGCGCCTGCGGCGCGTAGGTCAAGGCGTCGTCATTTTTAATTCTTTTTTATATTCAATAAATCCTTAAAAAATAAAAAAAGCGCAACGAGTTGCACTCAAAAAAGTTGCAAACAAGTTACGCTACCGCGAAAAAAGTTAAAAAAGATATGTGTTATATTATACAAAACCCACGTTATTTGAAAGAAAAAAAGCAACTGCAAGGAGTAGTATGGGAAACCGTAGCGCGGGTTCACGCGAGGATCGTACCCTTTTCAACGTGTACCTGCCCCATTCAAATTTAATTTCAAAAAAAGATTTGCCCGAATCGGACAAATCTTTTTTCTCTTAGACGATCATTTCTGCAACTTCTTCTATTTTGCCGTCGGAATATACGAAAGTTTTGACCTCGTATTTTTCCGCCGTCGCTTCCAAACTCGCGACCGCAAACCGCAAAGTAAAGAACTTAGGCTCGTTCGCGGGATTATACATTCTCACGACGTAACCCTTTCCGTCTGCGCTCGGCTTCACAGCGGAAACGATCACCTCGCCGTCCACTTGGAGCTTAGATTGCGGTTCTTCTTTCCCACCTGCGGGGAATACGTTCACCGCGTACGGGGGCTGATTGAACGCCTCCGCTTGCGCGCTCACCTCGTAGGCGTTGCCTTTAAACAAGCGAAACTGATACGTATAACGCCCGCAATCAATCCTCGGCAAATACCGATCGTCGGGATATAACGGACGGTCGGGAAGCGGATGGAAACAGTACCCCGCGCCGCGCACGAGAGTCAAATGCAAATACCCGTTTTCGATCTTACCCCCGTATACGCCGTCGTTAAGCACGGCGAAAATATCCTCGCCTTGTTTTACGCCCAACCACTTCTGATAATATACTTCGCTATCCGGCTTTTCTTCCCAAACGTACGGACCGTCGCCCACGCCTTTCCCGCCTTGCATATCCGCGGGCACGGGCACTTTCAAACGGATCAGCTTATTCTTATCCGCAAATTCCAGCGTTACTTTTATATCCGTATACGAATGGTTTTTATATTTCTTATATTCGATCACGGCGTTCGTTTTTCCGTTGGTGTACATCGCTTCCGTCGCCGTTACCACGTCGCCGTCCTCGATTATATGTACCGCCGAAAGTCCGCTTTCCACCGCGCAGAATTCCTTAATTTCCTGTTCCGTCATTTCACGGAACGCAACGGGATTTTCGCCTACCGCTTTAAGCTCTTTTACGCTCATTCCCCAAGGATCGGCGGTGTCGTCGTAGGTTTCCAAGATCGCGGGTCCGTTCAACGCCGTGCCTTTCAAGAACGTTTCCAGTTCCGCAGGCTTGGGTTTCGTTTCCAAATACGGTTGCCCTTTCACGGGCTTCGTTTTAATCGTAAAACGCGTGACCGAAAACGGTTTTAAAACGCCTTCAAATACGACTCGCTTACGCCAATCCAACCCGTTCAGCGTGGATCTTTCCTTGATCTGCTGACAGGGAAGTTCGTTCCCCGCCTCGTCGTATACGTACACTTTTTGGAAAATATCCGACCAATTCTGATCGGCAAGCATAAACTCCACTTCCACGGGTGCGCGCAATTCGTTTGCCTGATAGTTGAACGCAAACACGGGATATTCGCCCTCTCCCGCGCGTCTCTGTTCGCTCGTGAGGTATAAAAACGCCGCCGTACGGTATTCTTTTACGAGCTTTTGGCTGGCATTTAACGTTTCCAAGCCCTCTTTTTCCGCGTCTTCCATCAGCGTGCCCGGCAAAATATCGTGGAAGGTCGCGAGCATCATTTTCTTTTCCGCTTCCTTCATCCCCGAAAGATCGCCCGCGTAGCCTTCGAGCTTCGCCGCCGTCAACATCTTTTCCGTCGCGTAGTATAAATTCTCCGTTTCGCGATACGCGCGCTTGATCTTCGTCATCGAAGTCAAACAGCCGGGCATACAGGTGACGAGAGAACCTCTGATCTCGCCACCGACGAAAATATCGTCCGCAAACAACCGTTCGGGCGTACTGTGGAAAATCTCCACGCCGTCTATATTCAACTCCCGTATATTTCGCAAGTCTTTTCTAGACGGTCCGCCGCCGTGATTGCCCACGCCCCAAAGCACGTAATCGACTTCCCCGTTTCGGCTGACCGAATCCGCGCCGTCCGTATCCGCGCCGAGCATACCCACGTTCGCGCCTTGCGCTTCCTTCAAAATTTTTTCTTTTGCGTAACCGAGCGCGGAGCTATACGAAAAGGTTTCCGTCGCGATCACACAGCTCCCGTCAGGACCTACCCAACGGTAAAATTTCGAAGGATATTCGAGTTGCGTGGAGTTAGGCCGACAATGCATATACCCCTTATAGCCGTTTTTGGCAAGGATCTGCACGAGCCCTACGCTGTGCCCGAAGGAATCGAAGTTGACCGCGATCGTCGAGGTCTGCCCGAACTTTTCCATAAAATAACGTTTACCTTCGGCTATCTGGCGCACGAAGGTTTCGCCCGCGGGCATCAGGCAATCGGGTTGCAGATACCACGCGCCGATAATCTTCCATTTCCCCGCTTTCACGAGTTTTCGTATCCTCGCAAACAGGTTGGGAGCGTATTTTTCCACCGCTTCGTACAAAAGCGATTCGTTATGACAGAAAATATAATCGAACTCTTCTGCAAGATCCGCCGCACTTTTAAAAGTCGCGATCGCCGCCGCAATCCCCTCGTCCCAAGTCCATTGCCAAACGGGGTCTAAGTGTGCGTTACAAATCAAATGTAATCGTTTCATAAACTTACCTCTTTGAGATATTGAATATAGTATATCCGTCTACCTTCTTTTTGTCAAGAAAATCTTTTAGTCTTTTCCTATCCTAAGCCAACAGATCTTCCCGTCCGCTTCTTTGAGGCCCAACTTCTTTTGCAGGGCGAGCGAGGCGAGATTGTCTTCGATCACGTGTCCGTAGGGAACGCGCCCGTTTTTAAGATATTCGTTCGCAAGCCGTTTTTCCAACTCTTCCGCATACCCCTTCCGACGGTACTCAGGGAAAATATACAACATTCCCATACTGCCTTCGGGGTGCGAACCGATAAACCCGACGAAATTCCCCTTTTCGTCAAACCCGCAAAAAATCTTACCCGCCGAAAACAGCCGTTCGAGGTTTTCAGGCGATTCCAAAGCGTAGTTTTGTTTGACCTGCTCTATTTGCGCGCGCTCCGCGCGTTTAAAGGAAAGCTCTCCCGCCGCTTCAAACGACTCTTTGCCAAGATATGCGACCTGAAAACAAGTCGTTTCGCGGCTCACGGGCAAGCTTTTATACACGGTTTCCCGCGCCGCGCCTTCCCGCGCCACGAGCCAGCGACTCCTCTTTTCAAAGGAATCGGGAGCAAGCGAAGCCAACGCGCGTTCCGCCGCCGATTCGGTTTTGGCGGCAAGCATTAGAATCCCGCTTTCGGTATGCTCGACGAACACGCCGTTTTCGGAAGCGTAAAGAATTTTCCCGCCGCCTTTCACGCACTCGGCAATATCAATATAGAAAAGCGGATCTTCCGCGCAAAACGCAAGCGCGGTTTCTCGTAAAGTTTTCATAATTTCTTCTCAATGATGTTTTTTATAAAGCACGATCCCCGCAACGATCTGAACGACGGAGATCAGCACGGCAAACGCAAGCGGAATGAGTCCCAGAAAATTATGCGAGTCGATCAACAGCACGAGTCCCCAGATCACAAGGGCGCATACGATCACGAGCATCACGATCGCGCCGATCCCCGCGATCACCTTATGTTTTTTGGTGATGTTCTTTTCGGGCACGACGAGCATCATCAGCTCCATATACAGTTCCAAAATAATTTCTATCAGGATATCCATACGCCTACGACTCTCCTTTTTCGGTTTCATTTTATCACAAAGGCGCGGGATTGTCAAATGAAAAGGGCGGTGCAAAACGTCCTTTTCTTACTGGAATAAGAGAGATTATCCGTAAGAAAAAGCAATAAAAAAGCTTGGTCGCTGATTTAACCATTGATGCCGCCGTTAAATTCAGCTTCCAAGCTTTCTATTTTAGCTCATTATTTATTAAAGGAACATTGCAAGGTTAAATCTCGCAAAAAGCGCCGCAAGGAGAGATGCAACCAACGAAACGACGGTAATAAGCGTGTTGATAGAAGGTCCTGCCGTATCCTTGAAAGGATCGCCTACCGTATCGCCGATAACAGCCGCCTTATGCGCCTCGCTGCCTTTTCCGCCTTGATTGCCCGCTTCAACGTATTTCTTGGAGTTGTCCCAAAGACCGCCCGCGTTCGACATAAACAACGAAATGAGCAAGCCCGTTACGATATTCCCCAAAAGGAATCCTCCGATCGCCTTAGGTCCGCCTATGAAACCGACTAAGACAGTCGCGATAATCGCAATCAAGCCCGCAGGGATGAGTTCGCGAAGCGAACCCGAAGTCGCGATGTTAATACATTCGCCGTATTCAGGCTTCGTCGTACCCTCTCGAACACCGGGGATATCGTTAAACTGTCGGTGGATTTCTTTGACCATTCTTTGCGCGTTTCTGTCAACGCCCAAGATCAGCATAGCAGAGAATACCGCAGGAATGACCGCGCCGATCAAAATACCGAAGAACACGATGGGATCCATAATGTCGAAGCCGCTCAAAAGCGTTTTGCCCGCTTCCGCAAGCGCTGCGTTCGCTTCCGTCATAAACGCGCTTAAAAGGGAAATGACCGTAAGACCTGCCGCGCCGATAGAGAAGCCTTTCGTTACCGCTTTAACGGTGTTCCCCGCGCTGTCAAGCTCGTCGGCAATTTCAATGACGTCGTCCCCAAGACCGCCCATTTCGGCAAGACCGCGAGCGTTGTCAACGATCGGACCGTAAGCGTCGTTAGAAATAATCATACCGACGATGGAAAGCATACCGATCGCCGCCATAGCAATCCCGAATACGCCGTATCCCGTTCCGCCCATAGGCGCTAAAAGATTGTAGGAAATCAACGCCGAAACGGCAATACCGACCATTGCGGGGAGCGCGGAAATAAATCCGTAGGAAACGCCCGACAAAATCGTGAACGCAGGGCCGGAAGCCGAAGCTTTTGCGCACTTTTTAACGATGGGTTTGGAGTCGTCCGTAAAGTAGTCGGTTGCAAGACCGATGATAACGCCTACGATCAAACCTGCCGCCGAACAGCCCCAAATTCTCCAAGCAAATTCGGTGATACCCGATTCCATAGCGCTAAACAACAGCGTTGCGCCCGCCGTTAAAACGAGGAAGATCGCCGTCGTAATATAAGTACACATATTCAACGCTTTCGTCGGCGAACCCTTTTTGCCGATCCTACCCGTAGCAATACCGATGATCGAGGACAAAAGCCCTAAGATCGCATAGCAGAAAATCAATTTGACCGCCGCGCCGCTAAACAACGTGTTCGTCAAGGCTTGCGCAAGGACCAACGCCGAAGCCATAGAAGCAACGTTGGAGTCGAAAAGATCAGCGCCCATACCCGCAACGTCGCCTACGTTATCGCCTACGTTATCCGCGATAACGGCAGGGTTTCTCGGATCGTCTTCGGGAATCCCAAGCTCTACTTTGCCCGTAAGGTCGGCGGCTACGTCAGCCGTTTTCGTAAAGATACCGCCGCCCGCTTTTGCAAACAACGCAAGGGAGCTTGCCCCGAAAGAAAAGCCCAACAAAATCCCGGCGTCTTTGGTGATCCAAAGGACTGCCGCAACGCCCAAAAGCGAGCATCCGACAACCAAAAGTCCCATAACCGAACCGCCGCGG
Organism: Clostridia bacterium; assembly: GCA_017471945.1. Lineage (GTDB taxonomy): Bacteria > Bacillota > Clostridia > Christensenellales > Borkfalkiaceae > Scatosoma. The sequence goes on from JAFURH010000054.1 coordinate 11,463, forward strand.
AATCCCATTAAGAATGCGGGCTTAATCCCCTTTTTAGCGCCTTCCGCCGTTCTGCCGTTTGAAAGCGTAGCAACTAAAATACCGATTTTTCCTGCGATTGCCGATAATACCGTTCCGGCAATATACGCAATCGCGATTGCGATATTGTTTTGTAAAACCTCCTTAAACCCGCCGTCTGCGGCGCTTTGCCAAATCGGCTTTGGAAGTAATACTAAAATAATCACTGCAATAATGGACGCAAAAACAGCCAAGATTTTATACTCTCTTGTAATAAACGTGTTTGCGCCTTCTTTAATGAGTTTTGAAACCTCATCGATTTTTGCATTTTCCACCTTATGCTTCTTTACCCATAAATATAGGTAAGCGGCGTAGGCAAATGCAATGGCTGCCATTAGAAACGACAGTCCGTAAAATACGTTTACGTTCCACATAAATCCCTTTACCTTCTTGTAAATTATTGTTCTTTGGCGATGTACAGTTTTTATACAAAAAAAAGACAAAACAAAAACTTGTTCTGCCCTAAGTTTAAAGAAATTTCACATATTACGGCATTTTCTATGCGAAATTTTACGATAAACCGTTTAAGTAAATTAAACCGTTAAGCTTAATGACAGACTCCACCACTTACTTGAACTTGTATATATTTTAGCACAATTTTTCCTATTAAGCAACCAAATGAACCAACTTTTTTAAAAAGTCTACGAATATTTTTGCCTTTTTATTTTTTTGAAGAATACGGTTGAAAAAAGCTTTTTCGAATTCGTAATCCACCCTCCAAGAACGAAAAAAGACGCCCAAAAGGCGTCGTTTTCGTGGTAGAGCGAGTAAAATTGAATTAAACCGTAAAAATGCTTGACTGATTATTGAAAATGTGGTATGCTGTATTTGTCACGCAATCTCAATATTTTACGCGAGGAGTACAATTATGCGATTTTGTGCTTCTACTTTTTCCTTGCGTAAAAGATTGTGTGACAACAAGCGAAGTGCATATCGAGGTGTGCTTTGCTTGCAAGGCACACTTTTTTTTGTGCCGATTTCAAATAAGTCAATATATCATCTCGTAAAGCTGCAACAACGGTAAAGGAAACAAGGAGTCATCCCTTGTTTCCTTTATCGTAAATATAAAACAAATCCGAACCATTCGTTTATTAAGTAAACGTGGTTCGGATTATACTGACTTGGTGGAGCTAAGGGGAGTCGAACCCCTGACCTTTTGAATGCCATTCAAACGCGCTACCAACTGCGCTATAACCCCGTATTATTTTTTCTTTGCCAAAACCAAAAACGCCCCGAACGGGGTGTTTTTGGTTTTGGTGGAGACAACAGGACTTGAACCTGTGACCTCTCGCATGTGAAGCGAGCGCTCTAACCAACTGAGACTATGCCTCCGAAACGAAGTAAGTATATTTTACTCCTTTTCTTTTTCTCTGTCAACCGATTTTCGCTACTTTTGAAAAATTTTTAACTCTATGACAAAATTGCAATACTTTTTCGAGAATTTTTCTCGTAATCGGCATATTTTTGCGTTCCCTCGTTGACTTATCGAGCCAAAATATGCTATAATATCCTTAACAAACACGCGTAGGCGGCTTTCAAAATATGAACTATACCGTTAAGATCCCCTCTATCGACGATTTTCAAATGACTTATTATTCCTCCGCTCAGGAAGAAAAATTCGTACCTAAAACTTTTCCTCCACACGTTCACGACGAGCTCGAAGTGTATATTTTGGTGGAAGGCGACGTGTCGTTTATGGTGGAAAACAATCTCTACAAACTTTCGCCCGGCGACGCGCTCCTTTCCAAGCCCAACGAAATGCACAACTGTATTTTAAATTCGGAAAGCGTACACAAGCACCTGTGTTTTTGGTTTAATCCGAACTGCTCCTTTTTATTGGGCGGTTTGAACGCGAAGGAATTCGGGCGCGACAATCTCGTATCCCCCGAAGCCGATCGCGAAGAGGTTTTAGCGCTTTGCAAAAAGCTTTCCGACCCGCCCGAAAAGGCGGACGATCTCCAATCGTTCAGCTTAGCGGTGCGCTTGATCGCGTTACTCGATAAAAATATGGGGAGCAAAACCGTGGAAAAACCCACGCTCGTTCTTCCGCCTCTCTTAAAAGAAATTTTAAAAGACCTCAACGAAAACTTCGCGGTGATCGACACGCTGGAATATTTCAAGGAAAAATATTTTATCAGTCAAAGCACCCTGAACCGATTATTTAAAAACTATCTGCACACGACCCCCCATCATTATCTCGAAACCAAAAAGCTCGCTCAATCACGAATACTTCTCAAAAAAGGAAAAAGCGTTTTCGACGCCTGTTTGGAAGCGGGCTTCGCCGATTATTCCAACTATATCAGGCTGTTCAAAAAACGCTTTGGCGTTACGCCGAAACAGTATCTTACTCAGTTTTGAGTGTCTTTCGACGCCGCATCCGCCGCCACTTCTTCCAACGCCTCGGACGGTTGCGACTGCTCCACCGCGGGTTCGCTCAGATCTTTGCGCTTGATCTTTCGGACCACGAAAACCATATAAACGATGATCAAAAGCACCACGACGAGGCTGAAAATGCTCGTTACCTGTTGCGCGTAGAGCGGTAACCCGAAAATGCGGTTGCCGTTTTTCTGTATGAGCGCGACGAGCGGACTCATTATAAGCGTGATCAAAAATCCCGCAAATCCCGCGAACGTCTGCTTTAAGGCGAGCGCTTGCGTGCGCTGTTTGGGTTCTACGTAGTCGTAGATCAGATTGATGGTCGCGCTGTTGATACCCGCCATCGCGATACAATGCAACACGTGATAAATCAAATAAAAGACTTTGCCGTTGGAAGGTACGGTGAAGATATTGAACCCGAACCCGACCGCGGCGATCGAAAAGCACACGATCAGCATTTTCGAGAAAGAATATTTATCCGCAAATCTACCCATCGGCTGAGAAAACAACGCGCGCACCAAGCTCCCCACCATCGTGACGATCGAAGCGAACGTCATCGTGAACGCCAGCTCTTTGGTCAGGTAAGTGCCCATAAAAGAAGTCGTCGCGTAATTTCCGATATTCCAAAGCACGGAAATCAAAATGATTTTAAACAAGTCTTTGTTCTTGATCAATTCTTTGATCGATTGCCCGACGCTCTCTTTCGCTTCCTCTTTGGGCGCGGGCTTTTCTTTGGAGAAGATTAAGGTAAGGCTATGCAATACCATCAGCCCGAACACGCCGATACCGCAAATGATAAACGCCGTGCGCATATCCCCCGCCGCCTCGAAATGATCGATCACCGCGCCCAGCCCGTAAGAAAACGCCATACCGCTGATAAGCGAAACGATCTCCTTATTCGCGGTGAATCTGCCTCTTTTATCGTTATCCACGAGGGACATATACCAATTGATCTTAGGCGAATTGATCGCGTTATGTATGATATGCGCCGCCAAAAGCGAGCCGACGAACAGCACCGTTTTCGCCGTGGTCGAGAAATCGAACACGGGAATCAAATAAATCATTGCAAAAAGCGCTTGACTGACGATATGCAAAAGGGTTACCCAACGCTTGACGGGGCGTTTGTTCGCGAGGAAAATCGCGATCAATTGAAACCCGCACCCGAGCGACACGAAGGACGACAAGATCCCCGTTACGCTGTCCGAAAGCCCGATATACGAAGCGAGCTTAGCCAAATACACCGTACCCACCGAAAGCGCGACGAAATATTCGAGCGCGGCTTCGAGAATGTACAGAAACCTACTGAATTTGTAAATATCTTTTTTCTGTTCCATACTATCATAATAGCACGTTTTGAAGAAAAAATATTTGCAAAAACTTTCACGGAATATTCATTTCCGTTCAACTTTATCGAAAAAGCCCTCCTTTTGCAAGGAAGGCTTTTATTTCCGATGGAATTTTTATACGCCCGAATACGCCGAGAAACCGCCGTCAACGGGAATGACCGTGCCCGTCACGAATCCGCTCGCGTTATCGTCTGCAAGCCACAAAAGCGTGCCGAGCAAATCGGAAATTTCGCCGAACTTCTTCATAGGCGTAGCCGCCAAGATCTTGCCCGTACGCGCCGTGGGCGTGCCGTCGGGATTAAAGAGCAGGCTTCTGTTCTGGTTGGTCACGAAGAACCCGGGCGCGATCGCGTTGCAACGGATATTGCAGGGCGCGAAATGCACCGCGAGCCATTGCGTGAAGTTGGAAATACCCGCCTTCGCCGCCGAATACGCGGGAATCTTCGTCAAAGGACGGTACGCGTTCATAGAGGAAATATTGATAATGTTCCCACCCGTCTTGACCATATCTTCCGCAAACACCTGCGTGACCAAAAACGCGGAAGTGATATTCAGGTCGAACACGAATTTCAGCCCGCTTTCTTCGAGCGCGAAAAAGTCCTTTACGCCCTCTAAATCGGGAGTCATCGTTTCGTTGTCCGTCGAAGCGCGGGGATTATTCCCGCCCGCGCCGTTAATGAGGAAGTTCACCTTGCCCCACTTTTCGTTGATAACTTTTTTCGCTTGGATAATGCTGTTTTTATCCAAACAGTTACACTTGATCGCAAGCGCGTTTTCGCCGATTTCGTCCGCGTATTTTCTCGCCGCCTCTTCGTTGATGTCGAGGAGCGCGACCTTCGCCCCCTCTTCGGCAAGCGCCTTTGCAAACGCGCTGCAAATGATTCCGCCTGCGCCCGTGATCGCTATTACTTTGTCCGTCAATTTCATTTTATTTACCCTCCGCTTTTAATTTATCCAACATATCCCACACACCGAGCATATACATTATGCCGAGCGCGCGATCGTACAACCCGTAGCCGGGGCGTACCGTACCCGCTTTTTCGCCCCACAAATGCCGTCCGTGGTCGGGACGGATATACCCGTCGAACCCGCAATCGTGGTAGGCTTTCAAAATATTCAAAATTCTCGTGTCTCCGTCGCAGTCTCTGTGGCTGGCTTCCGAAAAATCCCCGTTCTCGAAATGCTTCACGTTACGGATATGCGCGAACGCGATACGGTCGCAATGCTTTCTCACGATCGCCGCCACGTCGTTCTCGGGGTTTGCGTTCAAGCTCCCCGAGCAAAGAGTCAGGCAGTTGCAGGGGTGGTCTACCATTTTCAAGAAACGGTCGATACTCTTTTCGTCCACGAGCAAACGGGGAAGCCCGAAAATATCCCAAGGGGGATCGTCCATATGGATCGCCATTTTAATTCCCGTTTCCTCGCAAGCGGGCATAATCCCTTCGAGGAAATATTTAAGGTTCGCCCAAAGCTTTTCGTGGTCTACCCCTTCGTAGGCTTTGAACAGCTCGTCCAGCTTCGCCATACGCTCAGGCTCCCAGCCGGGGAAAGACATATTATATTTCTCCGTGAAATCGAGGATATACTTCGCCATCGCGTTGTAGTCGTCCTGAATCATATTTTTCTGATAGAACAGGGCGGTCGAGCCGTCGCCGACGGGGTGGAATAAATCCGATCTCGTCCAGTCGAAAATGGGCATAAAGTTATAGCAGATCACCTTTACGCCGAATTTTCCCAGGTTGCGAATGGTTTGGCAATAATTTGCTATGTATTGATCGCGGGTAGGAAGCCCGATCTTGATATCGTCGTGCACGTTCACCGATTCTACGACGTCGATATTAAACCCGTATTTTTCGCATTGTTCCTTTACCCTTGCGATCTCGTGTTCTTCCCATATCTCGCCGGGCATTTTATCGTGCAACGCCCAAACGATACCCGTAACGCCGGGAATCTGCTTGATGTCCTGTAAACTGATCTTGTCGTTTCCTTCGCCGTACCAGCGAAAAGTCATTTGCATATTTCTCTCTCCTCTTCGGTCGTTTTTCGTTGACTCGACCGTTTTTTTATGCTATTATAATTGTAGCATATTTTTCAACAAAAAACAATACACGATTTTAAGAAAACAGGGTAAAAATAGCACTATCTTATTATGAGTAAATTAAATTTGTTTTTTATCAGACACAACCGCTCGACGCGCGCGAAACAGCTCCCGCCCTCGGAGATACTTTTCCACGATCTGACTATCCTTTTAAAGGGTAGGCTCGAATACACGATCGACGGCGAGCCCGTTACCCTTTCGGGCGGGGATATGATCTTTATCAAAAAAGGCTCGATCCGCGCGAGGGCGGAATCCGAACCCAACGTAGATTATATCAGCTTCAACTTCAATTCAAACGAAGAAGTCGAGCTGCCGTTGTCGATCAAAAAATGCGTATCCGGCGAAGTGAAGCTTTTGATCGCCGCTTGCGACGGGATCGTAGAAAAGGAATCGGACGGCGAAGCGCTTTGTTCGCCTATTTTCGAATGTATCGTAACCCTTTTCAAACGGCGGTTGATCGCGAAGAAATTCACCCCTTTGACCTTGAAGATCGTGAAATTTTTAAAGGAAAACTTGGGGGAAAAGATCACGCTTTCCGACGTGGGGAAGATCACCTTTTTTTCGCCCGTCTACTGCGACACGGTATTTAAAAAAGAAACGGGGAAATCGGTGATCGATTATCTTTTGGACGAGCGGATCTCGGAAGCGAAAAAGCTTCTGATCGAAGGCGCGTTACCTTTAAAACAGATTGCCGAAACGGTCGGGATCGGGGATTACAATTATTTCTCGCGCCTGTTTAAAAAACGCACGGGCTACACCCCGACGGAATACCGCAAAAACTTTTGGATACCTTAAAAAATTTACGCGCTCCCGCAAAGGAGCGCGTTTTTTATTCGTAGTCTTTTTTCCTGTGCCTAACGATCTCGCCAACCGTTATCAACGCCGCCAAGCCCGTCAAACAAACGAGCGAACCGACGATTCCGATCTTCAAATACGGCGTTTCGTATCGAAATTCGATTGCGTGCGTTCCCTCGTTCACTTTTAAGGCAATAAACGCGGTATCCGCGCGGACGACTTCCGTTTTCTTCCCGTCTACGTACGCCGTCCAACCGTCCGAATACGGGATCGTCAAAAGCAAATACCCTGCGCGATTCGCTTCTATCGTTCCCGAAATTTTATTGCTCTCCACTTTCAAATTCCGCAAAGCTTCCCGCTCGGAAAACCAATCGAGCAAGCTCTGCGTTTTCGCCTTCTCCGTCGTATGCAATTCCGCTGATTTGAAAGAAACTTCTTTCCCAGAAATAAGCTCGATCGTTACCTCGATATCGTCGCTATCGTTCAAAAAATGCAGGTAAATATCCCGCTGTTCGCTATACATCAGATTGCCTTTCACGGCAAAAGAATACTGCTTTACCGTATCCCCGCACGTCACGTTGATCAGCGAGCTTTGCGGCACTTCGTCCACGCCGCGAATGACGACGTAAATTTCCTTATTCTTATAACCGCTTCCCGAAAAACGGAGCGGTTCTCCTTTTTTCAGCGTATACCCCTTTTCCCCGCGCGCGATCGTTTCGACCGTAAAGTCGCTTTCGTACGAGCCGTCCGCCGTTCCCTTTCCGTTTTCCAATACCACGCCGTCCAACAATAAATACTGCCGATCGAGCGTAGAAAGGGAGAGATAATATTCTTTGGAATAGGTTTTTTCCGTCATAAATCCAAGGGATACGTAATTCTCGTTTTCGTAGAGCTCCTCTACGCCTTGCACGGGCGTAAACCCGTACCCCCCGCGAGCGTTATACGTATATTTCGTCGAAAGCAGATTTTGAAGCGCCCAACGCTCGTCCAAGCCCGAAATACCGAGATTTTGCGTGGGGTTATACACGCCGTTCTCCTTTAAAAACTCGTATACGTATTTATTGGACACGCTGTTATACGCTTTCGTGGAATAATAGCGATTGTTCAAGCCTCGGTTCGAAAAAGTCGCATACCATCTGTCCGCCGCGGCGGAATCCGAACGGAAATATTCCTTTTCGTTGCGTTCGGACAAATAGCTTTCCTGTGACGAAAACAGTTCCGCATAATGCTCCGAGCCGTTAAACTGCTTGGAATAGGTACAATAATACCCGAAAGCGCAACCGATCGTCAGCACGAACGATAGGGAAAACAAAACCGTAGGGCGGTAAAATTTTTGAAACAGAAGAATTTTCTTTCCGCTTTTTTTCCAAAGCACGCACGCTACGACGATCGCGAGCGCGATTAAAACGGAAACGAGAATTTGCCATATAGCCCAACCCGTTTTTTCCGAGAACGCAAAAAACGCCGCCGCGGCGACCAAAACGACGTAACCGACCACCGCGCCGTTGACCTTTGCCGTTTCCTCCTTCCCGTACGGCTCGTCGCCCGTTTCTTCTTTGGATTGCAACGCGATCAAGACGAACACGAAAAAGCTAAGCCCGTACGACCAACGGTTATTGCTGTAATTAAAAATATTCATAGCGTAGCCGAATACGGGCAGGAGATACCCTATCGTCAACGCCACGACGAACCACGCGTATATTCTCGTACGCTCGTTACGTTTTGCAAACGCGTATACGGCAAGGATCATCAAGCCGAGATTGAGCGCCATTAAACTGTAATGCGCGCCTGTCACGGGAAAAACGAGAGAACGAAGTTGCGTGAAAAACGTATCGAAAGAGAAAAATTCCAACCCCTTCGAGGAGCTTCTCGCCGAATGAAAAAAGCCGTAAATATTCGGCAACAGCATAAACGCGGCAAGCCCTACGGCAAGCAGATAAAATCCCGCGACGGGAAGCAATCTGCCGAAGAAGTTTTTAACGGACGGCTTTTCCCCTTCCGCGCGAACGCGCAAATACCAATAGGCGATCGCGTACGCCACGCAAAACAAGCTCAAAGAAAAAAATACGTAAAAATTCGTCAAAAGACATAAGAATACCGCCCCGATAAAAAGATAAGGTCTTTCGCCCGACAAGATTTTTTCGATCCCCATAATCGCGAGCGGAAGATAAATAGGTCCCGCCGTCAAATTATAATGTCGCACGAACGTAAAGGCGGTAAAGCCCGTGAGCATATACGCAACGGATAAAATAATCGCCTTCGTGTTCGCTACTTTTTTATAGTGCAAGTAGGTAAAAATAGTGACCGCGCAGGTCAACTGTTTTAACGCCATTACGAGGGTATAATTCATTTTATCGCCGAAGGGCAAAAGGAAAAATACGATATTGAAAGGGTCGAACAGCGCGAGAAAGCTCCCGCTCGTCAAATAATCCTCGCCGAGCCCTTTATAAAAGTCGTAATCTCCGATCGCTCTCAACCAGCCCTCCTCGCGGTAATGCACGAGAAAGGTAAGGTGCTGATTCACGGCGTCTTTCGCCGCCCCGCCCAGCCCCCAAGAACCGCCCGTCCAAAGCGTATAAGCGCCCCGAAACAAAAAAGGCAACAGACAAACAAGTAAAGAACCGACGGAAACCGCCAGCAATACCAAAAAGCTTTTGCCAAACTTCATTCCGTCGATCTTTTGATAAAACGTTTTTAATTTCTCCGTTTTCATTTCGTGATATTTCCGTCCTGTTCTATATAAATGGGTCGGTTACGCGTTTCCGTGTGTATCTTATCCACGTATAACCCAAGAACGCCCGTAAAAAAGATACAAATCCCCACGCCCATTACGATTGCGCAAAGCAAGAAGCTCCAAACGGGCATCGCCGACAAGGCAAAATGAAGAACGGTTAGCGCGATCAAGCCGAAAAAGGAAAGTCCGCAGAGCAATAGCCCGAACACCGTGGCGATCTGCAACAACGCGGAAGAAAATGCGACGATCCCTTGCAGAGAGTATTTAAACAGCTTGAAGAACGACCATTTCGTTTCCCCCGCGACCCGCTCCACGTTTTCGTATTCAAACCATTTCGTCTTAAACCCGACCCAACCGAAAATGCCTTTTGAAAAGCGGTTTTTCTCGCCTAAACTGAGTACTGCGCTCACGAAACGGCGGCTCATCATTCGATAATCCCGCGCCCCGTCAACGAGCTCTACGTCGCTGATCTTGTTCATCAGTTTATAAAATCTTCTGGCAAAAAAAGAACGAATGGGCGGTTCGCCTTTGCGCGTTACGCGGCGCAGCGCCGCGCAGTCGTATTCTCCGTCTTTTACGGCTTGGTAAAGTTCGGGCAAAAGCGCAGGCGGGTCTTGCAGGTCTGCGTCCATCAACACGACGAAATCCCCCGTCGCGTTTTTTAAGCCCGCATAGATAGCCGATTCCTTTCCGAAGTTGCGGGAGAAGGACAAATAACGAACCTTTTCGTCTTTTTCGGCAAACTCTTTTAAAACTTTCAGCGTTTTATCCTTTGACCCGTCGTCCACGAACACGTATTCAAACGCGCAATCCTGCATTTGAGAAATCGCCTTTTCCGTTTCCTCGTAGAAAAAAACGAGCGCTTTTTCTTCGTTATAGCACGGCACGACGATACTGATCTTCTTCATTCGTTTTCTCCTTCTTGCGGTTTGGGATTTTTGTCCTTAAAAATCAAAAGCTTTCTCGAAATATAGTTATACACGAGCACGATCGCGGTCATTAAGATTTTCACGATCCATTCGTTGACCCCGAGCAGGGAATTCAAAAGATACATTCCAAGCTCGTGCAAGCCCAGCCCGATCGCAGACAACAGCGCGAACTCCAAAAAGCCGAGCGCGGTTTTGGAATTGCCCTTACTTATAAACACGAAAAATACGGACAGGAAATAATTTACGATAAGCCCCACGACGAATCCGATTCCCGTACCCGACATATTTGCGGCGAGCGAGGAATCCGCTTTCCCGCCGACAAACACGTTATAAAAATTCGGATACAACGAAGGCTCGAAGCAATAGAGCACCACGCCCATCACGAAAAAGTCCACGAGGGTCGCGATCCCGCCGACGATACAAAAACGGAAAATTTCCCCCAGAACGGGATATTTTGAAAATAGTTCTTTTATCTTTTTGATCATTCGTAGGCAAACGCTCCGTTTTTACTTGCTTTTTCGAAAGATTTCTCATTATACACTATGATAGCACGCACCCCCCCCCCTATGTCAAGCGTTTATAAGGCTTTTATTGACATTTTTTGCATAAAAAATCCCCTCGGAAGGATTCTTCCAAGGGAATAAATAAAACGGATTTTTTTCGCCGTTTTTCGGCGCGTTTTTAATTGAGTCCCGCAAAGACCTTGATCGCCTTTTTCACGTCCTCTTTCATCGCCTGCATCGCCGCATATTCCACGTCGTGCAAGTAACTCGTTTTGCCTTCCGCGATCACGGCTTTCGCCGCCGTGTAGCCCGCTTTCGACATATACGAATAATAGTTGATCTTGCGGATACCGTTTTCGATCGCCTTTTTAAAGCCTTCGTCGGAAACGCCGCTGCCACCGTGCATAACGAGGGGCAAGCCCGTTGCCGCCGCCACGTTTTTCACTACGTCGAAATCCAATTTCGGCTGCGCCGTGTAGAACCCGTGCGCCGTGCCGAACGCGATCGCGAGCGCGTCCACGCCCGTCTTTTCGCAGAAGATCTTCGCCTCGTCGGGGCGGGTGTAGAAATCCTCCGCCTTCATATTCGCGTTCGTTTCTTCCTTGCTGCCCGCTTCGCCCGTGACGAGCCGTCCGAGCTCCGCTTCCACGCTCACGCCCATCGCGTGAGAAATTTCCGTCACCGATTTGGTCAACGCTTCGTTTTCCGCATACGGAAGGGCGGACGCGTCGATCATCACAGAAGTAAAGCCGAGGCGGAGTGCCTTATAGATCATATCGAGGGAAGTACCGTGGTCGAGGTGTACGCACACGGGCACTTTCGCGTTCTTCGCCACCGCGACCATCGCGGGACCGACCATAGAGATATCGTTGTACACGTTATGTACTTCCGCGTGCGCGATAATGACGGGCTGGTTGAGTTCTTCCGCCGCCGCCACGACCGCTTGCAAGCTGTCGAAGCCCGTCGCGTTGAACATACCGATCGCCGTTTTTTCCCGTTCTGCAATTTTTAAAATTTCTTTTAAGTTTACTAACATATTATATCACTTTCCTTTTGAGATTTTCGCAAATTTTTTGCATTTCCGACATTTCTTTCACGCCGCTCGTCGCGTCCGCAACGCACAAAGAAGCGGTCGCCGCGATAGAGCCGTAGCGCAAGATCTCCTCGTCCGAAAGCCCTTCGTGAATAGCCACGAGCGAACCCGCGCAGAACGCGTCGCCCGCGCCCGTCGTACCTTTGATAAAGCCCGCGGGAAGATCGAACGAAGGCAAAGTCGTGAGCCTTCCTTCGTGATAGCAAAGCCCGAGTTCGGGCGTGTGAATGATCACCCGTTCTTTTACCCCTTTTTCGCTGAGTTTGCGCGCGATCAAGGGCAAGTTTTCCTTTTTCGGTTCGATCATCGTGAGTTTGCCCGCTTCCACTTCGTTGATAATCAAGTTATCCGTGTAGGGAAGGCAGGGCAGAACGATGGAATATCTGTCCGAATTTTCGCTTACGAGGTCGATCGAGGTGGAAATTCCGCGTTTTTGCGCTTCTTTTAAAATTTTAAGCCCGTCGCCCTCGTCCACTTTTTTGGAAAGCAGGAAATAGCCAAGGTGAAGCATTTTTACTTCGAGAGAATCGAAATTTATATCGTCCAACCCAAATTCCGCGCCTGCGCCCGCGTAACAAAAGAAGGTACGCTGACCGCCGATCACGCTCATTACGTCGGTGAAGCTGGTTTTTTCCGATTGGGAAACGACGAAGCCCGAAACGTCCACGCCGTAGCCCGAGAGGACTTTTTTAACGTATTCCCCTTCTTCGTCCGCGCCGAGCTTGCCGATCGCGAGGACGGGAAGATCGGGCTTGATATTTTTGATATCTGCCGCCGTGTTCGGCACGCAGCCGCCGACGGAGTTTTTGATCGCGGAGATCTGCGTCAATTCCCCTGCCGACGGATACGCGGAAATTTCATAGATTTTATCGACGAGCGTCGTGCCCGCGACAGCTATGCCTTTTCTCATAAACACACCCGTTCGTCTTAGTTACATTCCGCAACCAACGGGCCTGCGAGCTCTTTCAAGAAGAACAGCTTGCCCGCGAGCGTAGGGATATAGGAAGAAGTAATCCAAGGGGTCGCGCCGTAACGAAGGGTCATCCAAAGGGACATACCCTGCCATTGCATACCGCGCCCGAGCGTACCGTCCGCACCGCCGATCGCATAGTCCGCTTGCAAGAACAAGCCGGGGCCGATCGTGTTCGCGCGGCAAGGCACGAGCGTCGTTCTCGATTTAAAGCTCGTGAACGCGTTTTGTTCCACCGTCAAGGGGTGAATTTTCGCCGCGATTCTATACGGCTGCTTTTCCCATTCTGCCGCGGAAGCGTATTCGCCCGCGAACTGGGGTTCCCAGAACGCGATATGGCACATTCTGCCGATACCGTAAACGAGGATCAGCTTCGCGCCTTCTTTTTTGAGCGCCGCGATCTTTTCGGGATAGGTGGGAAGATTTTCTTTGGTAGCGAAGTTACGCTGATTCTTAGGTACGGTGAGTTCGCCGAGGGGGTTGAACAACGCCTGTTCCATAGCGTACTGGAACGCGCCCGAATTGTCGGGAGCGAGGGTATTGCCTTCGGAGTCCGCCCATTCGTCCATATTGAAGGTGTAGACGTGTTCGCAGGAAACCTTCCATTCTTTGAGGAAATAGACCACCCATTTATACATACCCATAGGGCCTACGGGCAGAATGAACGCAACTTTTTCCTTTCTTTCCTTTGCGAGCTTGATCTGCTGTGCGATCTCGTGACCCATATACGTTTCGAATTCGCCGAGCGAATCGCAGGAAATAGGCGTGAAGCCTTTATTCCAATGCGCTTGGCGTTCCGTGATCTTTTCGGGCGCGTCGATACACGCGTCGATCTTTTCGAAATCCCAACCTGCGGGATAGAACCCTTCGAGTGCCGAACCTTTTACCGTTGAATTGAAATTCATTTTGTTTTTCTCCTTCTACTTTATATTTTTTTATTTTTATTTTTCGCTGTAAATTTTATCTACGACCGTCTGTACCTGCACCGCTCTTTCGGCGTAGAAATAATCGGGCTTGCCGCTTTCCAAAATCCGCGTGAAGTCCTTGATCTGACGAAGGTAAAGATCCTCGCCTTCGGGTTTGTATTCTACGGGTTTTCTCTCCACGCGCACCTGCGCCGCCTCGTAATCGCCCTGCGGCGCGAAAAGGTGGGAAAGGCTGCCCGTTTCTTCTTGCGCCAGCGTGCCGCTACACAGGATATACCCCTTCGTGCCGTACAGCTCGAGCTTGCTTGTGGAAGCCGCGTCGGGAACGTTGAAGTTTACGTCGATATGACCCAAAACGCCGCCCTTCGTGCGGAAAATAAGCACCGCGCCGTCCTCGACCTCGTAGGAGAACGAACGGGTGGAATAAAAGCTCTTTACGTCCTCGATCTCGTCGTCCAAAAGGAACTCGACGAGCTCGATACAATGTACGCCCAAATCCATAATCGCCCCGCCGCCGCCAAGCGCTTTATTTTGCCGCCAAGCGCCTTTGATATCGGGATACCAGCAAGAGAACTGCGCGCGAACGTCGTTGACCTGACCGATCTCGCCCGCCTTGACGAGCTCTTTGGCTTTTTGGTGCAGGTTATGATACTTCATCATATATCCAACCGTAAGTTGTTTCCCTGCCTTCTTGAATTTTTCGAGGATCTCCGCGCCCTCTTTCGCGTTGAACGCGACGGGCTTTTCCACGAACACGTGCTTGCCCGCTTCGAGCGCGATCTCCATTTGCGCCTTATGACAGAATACGGGCGTGCCGATATACACCGCGTCGCATTCCACGATTTCGAGCATTTGCTTTTCGTCGGAAAAATACGGAACGCCGTATTTCTCCCCGACGGCTTTCGCCACCTCGGGAACGCGGTCCATCACCGCGACGAGTTGACTGTTTTCGTCCTTTTTAAGCGCGGGAATCGTTCTTCTGTCGGCGATCCCGCCCGCGCCGATTACACACCATTTGATCATACTTTCTTTCTCCTACTCTTACGGCAACAAACGCTTGGTCGTACCTTTCAAATATACTTGGCATTGACGGAAGCCTTCCGCATAGTCCGCGCCGCATTGATAACCGCGGTAGCGACTGCACGTTCTCACCATATCGGGGAAATCGATATGGTCGTGATCGCGCATCCAAACGATCTGCGATTCGTGGCAGTTGAGCATTTCGATCTTGGTATCGATCACGTCGGTGACGTCTACGAATTCCGTCGGGTTGAAGTTCACGCCCGCGAGCGTGTCCATATAATAAACGGGCACGAGCCGCGCCGCGCCTTCCGTTTTCACGTGATAGTTGGGAAGGGTCGCCGTGAAGCACGCGTCGAACACGAGGCGGGAAACCGCCGTATGGTCGGGCATATAATCGTCGGGAGAATGGGTGATAATAAAGTCGGGGTTGACCTTTTTGATAACTTCCACCACTTTGTCGCGGGATTCCTTGTTATTGTCGTAGATTTCGAGATCGTCGAAGCCGCCCCACATAACCTCGAAGCCGCCGATCGCGCCGCTTCGTTGCGCTTCGCCCGCGCGCATTACCCTAAGCTCGTCGGGGGGGATGACTACGTGTCCCAAATTTCCGCTGGATAAGTGGCAGACCACCACGCGGTCGCCCCTTTGCTTACATTTAAGTAGCGTGCCGGCGCACGCGATCTCCATATCGTCGGGATGACAGGATATAACTAATACGGTATACATAATTTTTTTACCTCCATATTTTGATTATACCCTTTTTTTGCTTGCAATGGAATACGAAATCGGTTATAATATTTATAAAATCAGCCAAAAGGTTTTTTTATGAATGATAATTTTATAAGACACGGCTTTGAAAAAGTATTCAATATCGAAAAGATCATCACGATTTTCTATATGGAATTCTCCAAGGACTTCCGTTACGGCGGGGAAAGGCACGATTTTTGGGAAATGGTGTATATCGACAAGGGCGAAATGATCTGTACGGCGGATAAGCGGCAATTCGTGTTAAAAGGCGGAGAGCTGACTTTTCACAAGCCCAACGAATTCCATAACCTTTCGGGCAACGCGCACGCCGCGCCCAACGTTTCCATTTTAACCTTTGAATGTAAAAGCAAGGCTATGAAATATTTCGAGGGCAAGATCATACGTTTAAGCGCGGAGGAAAAGGCGCTCCTTTCGATGCTGTTTGAAGAAGGCATTTCCGCGTTCCGCTTGGTAGACGAGAAAAACCCGCTTTTGCAACAGCTCGAAAAGATCGAGGACGCCCCGTTCGGCAGCAGCCAGATGACCAAAAACCTTTTGGAAATTTTCCTTATCAAGCTACACAGAAACAAGGACGTATTGCCGAAAAAGAGCCGTTATAATTATAAGGTAAACGGCGTAGAGATCCCGCACGACGTGAAAGAGATATTAGACGTGCTCGAATCAAATCTTTATAATAAGCTCACGGTGTCGGATATTGCCAAGCAAGTGGGAAAAAGCGTGAGCACGGTGAAAAATTTATTCGCTCTCTATAAGCCGAACGGGATTATGCGGTATTATAATTATTTAAAGATCGAGGAAGCCAAAAAGCTGATACGGGAAGGAAAATACAATTTCACCCAAATCTCCGAGCTTTTGGAATTCGACACGCCGCAGTATTTTTCGGGTTGCTTTCGCCGTTTCGCGCGTATGTCCCCCTTGGAATATAAAAATTCCATTATCAAGTAAGCAAACTCCCTTAACGGGAAGTCGAGAAACTCAGTAAGGGTCGAGGGGATTATCCCCTCGCGGGTGTGGGCAGAGCCCACGAAGAAAGTACCCTTAATAGAAAAACGGAGTTTTTCGTTCTCGCGGCGTTGCCGCGTATTCGCCCTAAGGCGAGAAAGGCGCAACCTATCGGTTGCTTATTTTAGGCATATTAACGCGAGGGGCAACGCCCCTCGACCCTAAACTATTACTATCAAAAAATTTTTAAAAGAGGTATATATTTATGATCAAAACCGTTTTATTCGATTTGGACGGAACGTTGCTTCCGATGGATCAGGACGTATTCGTCAAGGACTATTTCGGTCGGCTCGTCAAAAAGCTCGCGCCGCACGGCTACGACCCCGACGGCACGGTAAAAGCTATTTGGGCGGGTACGAAAGCGATGATCAAAAACGACGGGAGCGTGTTCAACGAACGGCGGTTCTGGGATACCTTCCCCGTTTGCACGGGCAAAGACGCGCTCGCCGATCTTTACCTTTTCGACGAGTTCTACGAAAAGGATTTCCCCCTCGTTTCCTCTTCCTGCGGGCATACCGAAAAGGCGGCGCAAGCGATCGCGATCTTAAAGGAAAAGGGAATCGGCGCGGTGCTCGCCACCAACCCCATTTTCCCCGCCGTCGCGACCAAACACCGTATGTCTTGGGCGGGCGTGAAGCCCGAGGATTTCCTCTATTACACCACCTACGAAAATTCCCGCTATTGTAAGCCCAACCCCGCTTATTATCAGGAAATTCTCGATCAAACGGGTTTAAAAGCGGAAGAGTGTATGATGGTCGGGAACGACGTGGGCGAAGATATGGTAGCGGCGAAGCTGGGTATGAAAGTATTTTTGCTGACCGATTGTCTGATCAACCGTACGGGCGAGGATATCGGCGGGTATCCGCACGGGAATTTCGATAATTTGCTCGACTGTTTGCGTGCGCTTTGACGGCGAAAACGATGATGAAAACGATATTTTTTACTTTCCTTATAAGCGTACTTTTTACCTTTTCGTCTTGTAGCGGATGTCAGGGCGCAAAAACGTTTTCCGATCCCGCTCAAACGCCCGAAAGCTCCGCGCCCGCTGAAGACGAAACGGAGAACGCCACGGAAGAAGACGCGGAAGAAGACACGGGAGAAACGCCCGAAACGGACGGGTCGGATTCGGATATCTTTGTACCCGAAACGTCGCCCGACGAATCCACGCCCGAAACGCCGAATGAACCGCCAAGCAACGAGCCTACCCAAACTCCCGAAGAGCCTTCAACCGACGAAGCCCCCGCGGGTAGCACGCAGGAGAATCCGCTACCCGTAACGCAAGACACGATCTTTACCCCGCCGTCGGCTTCCCTCGTTTATCTCTACGAAGCGTCCACTGCGGGAACGTTGTTGATCGAAACGGAAAAAGCGGAAATGCTCACGGTAAAAAAAGTCACGGAAAGCGGCTTGGAAACGGTCGAGGCAAACGGGGAACTCTCCGTTCAAAAAGGCGAACGCTTTTATATCTTCGTAACCAACTCGGGCACGGTACCTTTGGAATGGATTATCGTCTTAGAACCGTAAGGATTTTATAATATGCAACTTTTCAGTATTCTTCTCGGTATTCCGCTCGGCGTAGCGTTTACCTTTTATTTCAGAAGTTTTTTCAAACGAATGCTCCTCGTCTTTGGCGCGGACGTACGGAAAAAGCCCGTAAAAATCGGGCTTTGGGTGGCGGCGGGCGCCGTAGGCGCGCTTTGCATTGATTTTCTCGGTTTCGGCGGGATTATCGTCCTGCACCTTTTTGCCTTCGCCGCGCTTTTGCAGTTCGTCAATTTCCTCGTTAAAAAGATCGCGCGAAAAAAGTACGCAGAGGGCTGTAAGATCTGGAAAACGATCTACGGTTGCGGATTTTTGCCTATCCTTTTAACCGCCGTTCTCGTCGTGGGCGGGTATATCAATCTGCATAACGTCGTCAAAACGAATTACACCGTCTATACGACGAAAACCGTGCGCGAGGAAGGCTACCGCGTGGCGCTCCTTGCCGATACCCACTTCGGCGTGTCGCTCGATTATCAAGGCTTGCTCGAAGTATGCGAGGAAGTCACCGCGCAAGAGCCCGATCTCGTGGTGCTTTGCGGGGATATCGTGGACGATTCCACCACGAAAAAGCAAATGCGGGAGGTGTTTTCCGCGCTCGCCTCCATTCAAAGCGAGTTCGGCACGTTTTTCGTCTACGGCAACCACGACCGCCCCTCCTCCTACGGCATTGACTACGCGTTCACGGCGGACGAGCTGGTTTCTACGATCGAAGGACTCGGCATCAAGATTTTGCAGGACGAAATTTATCGGGTCGCGGACGATCTCGTGCTCGTCGGCAGGGAAGATCGAAGCGTGGAGCGAAACGGCGAAAAACGGCTTTCTATCGACGCGCTACTCACGGGCGTGAACAAAGACGCATTTATCCTCACTCTCGACCACCAGCCGCACGAATACAAGGAAAACGGCAAGGCAGGTACGGATTTAATCCTTTCGGGGCACACGCACGGCGGTCAGCTTTTCCCCTTACAGTTCGTGCAAAAGCTCTTTCAAATGAACGACGAGGTGTACGGCAAAAAACGTATCGATTCGAACACGGTCGGGATCGTGACCTCGGGGGTTGCGGGTTGGCGGTATCCCATCAAGACCGCCGCGCCTGCGGAATACGTGATTGTGGACATTAAAAACAAGTAAATTTAAGAGCAGTTAAAAGGACGAAGCGTTTCGGCTTCGCCCTTTTCGTTTTGTTTCGAAAAAATACTTGATAAGCGAAGAGCTTTTAAACGATTTGCGATATAATCAAAGATTCTGGGTGAAATAAACGAAAAAAGAAAGCCTGCGGGCTTTCTTTTTTGCGCTTTTGTGTTGGGATTGCCGCGCTTCGCCTGTCGGCTACGCTCGCAATGACAGGAGCAATTACGCGTCATTGCGAACGAAGTGAAGCAATCCCAAGGACTTTACGGACTGCGCAACTACGGTAGGATTCATTCCGTATCGGCGACCGACCGTTGCGGCTCTTTTTTCTTTTTTAAATAAATCTTATACCCTATAAACCCAAGCACGGCGAGCAATACGATCACGACGAGCACGACGATCGCAAGCGTATACCGCTCGGCGGCAAGCGCGCTCCCCGAAAGGGAGAACGGCAAGATCGACGGAATACGCGCCACGGACGTGACGAGCAGGAACATAAACGGATTGATCGAAGTCAGCCCCACCACGTAGGTGAGCATATCTTTGGGTACGAACGGCAAAAGATAGATCAAAAACAGTACCGCATAAGCGTTTCCGTTTTCGCGAAAAACTTTCAAAACGCCGAGTTTTTCCACCGAAACTACCTTTTCCACTAGTTTTTTGCCAAATTTTTTGACGAGCAATATCTCGATCAGCGACCCGACCGCGTTGCCGAGCACGCAAAGCGCCGTGCCCTTCACCACCCCGTAGGCATACCCCGAAGCCACTTCGAGCGCGGCGGACGGGATCACCTTGATCATCGTCTGTAAAACCCGCAAGGCGACGAAAACCACTTCGTCGAACCCGCCGAACCCGTCGAGCCAATTTTGAAAACGGTCGGGATTCGTGATCACGCCGAGCATCGCGTCGCCGAACACGATCGCGCACACGACGAACGCGACGATAGCGATCGTCCAGAACAAAAAGGTAATCCGTTGTTTTTTCGTGCCCTTTACGATATGCCAGATCGCGACGAGTTGTTTGCCGAGTTTCTTCTTCGGCTTTGCGCCTTTTTCTTCGATTTCGGGATAAAATTCGTCGAGTTCCCCTTTATACCCGTCGAGCCACGGCTTGTACTTGCCGTTATAATGAATGATCGCGGTCTTGTTTTCGATCTCCTCTTTCGGGAAGGTCTTGCGGTTTTTTTTGCGCGTTCTTTCGTCGAGATTCCATATCAGCTCGTCGATATAAAGAGTCTTGTCCGCAAAAAGGATATTGGCGAGATCTTGATCGCCCATCCAAAGCTTACGGATATGCTTCTTCGTCGCCTCGACGATCCCTTCGACGGTCAGCGTTTCGCGCATCTTTTTAACGTCCATCAGCATTACGCCCGAATTGATATACCGTTGCCCTTTTTTCAACCCCAAACGAGTGCAATTCATTATTTCCACGAGTCCGCGGGTATGATTCGCCGCCGCGATAATATTTTCGCCGAGATCTAGATCGTAAAGCGGTGCGAGCGGCTTTCTTATCAAAATATCGGGGTCGAGATACAGGCAACGTTCCACTTCTTTCGGCAGAAACTCAAACGCCATCAGCCGATAAAAAGATTCCTCCGGCAACCGTTCGATCACGGGCGTATCTTTAAACCAGCTTTCCGTAATATGCACGTTATGTACGCGCAGGAAAGAAAAAGGCGCGATCGCGGCTTGCAAAAAGTCGAAATCCTTTTCGTCCAGCCCCGAATGCGCGACGAATATTTCCGTTTCCCGTCCGTTTTGCGTTTCGCCGAGCGAAACGAGCATTATTTTTAACGGAAAAAGGTATTTTTTATCGATCGTAACGAGAATATTCATTTTTTCGTGCGTCGATTGAACGGATTTTACATTTTTTTCCATAACGCACGCATTATACTACTTTTTTATTAAAATAATGTAAAAGAAAGTGTCGAAAAAGTAAAAGTTTTGTAAAAATTTAACGAGTTTTTTTAAAAAGCGCGCGAAAAGTAGGCGGTACGGGCGCGGAAACGCACAACGGCTCTCCGCTGTCGGGGTGGATAAATTCGAGCTTGGAGGCGTGTAAGCCCAAGCGATCCAACGGATTTTTCTCAAAACCGTACTTCTCGTCTCCCACGACGGCGTGTCCGATCGAATGGAGCTGAACGCGGATCTGATTTTTGCGTCCCGTATCGATCTGCACTTTGAGCAAGGAATATGCCGCGTTTTCGGCGATCACCTCGTAGTGCGTGATCGCCTTTTGCCCCGTCGGGTCGTTCGTGGCGTATATTAAATTATTTGCATTTTCTTTCAGATACGATACGAGGGTATCTTGTTTTTTCTCAAACACGCCCTCTGCGACGGCGTAGTATTCCCGCGTTTTCACAAGCTCGTTCCACCGCATTTTGAGCTTGGAATGGATCTTGATATCCTTGGCAAAGAGAAGCACGCCCGAAGTTTCTTTATCGATCCTGTGCAGGATATACGGGCGGGCGTTTTTGCCCTGACGGCTCAGATATTCCATCACCCGTTTAAACGCGCAATCGCTTTCCTTGTCGCTTTCGACGGACAACAGCCCCACCGGCTTATCGACGGCGATAAATTCCTCGTCCTCGTAAAGGATTTTGAGCGGAACGCGCTTTTGTTCGGACAAAATCGGGCGTTTTGCCGCTACGGGGGATTGTTTTAAGGGAGTTTTGGAGATCTTCACCTCGTCGTCTTTTGCGAGCGGGAAATTATACTGCGTGACCACGCTCCCGTTCACGAGCACGAGCTTACGCGTTAAAAGGTTTTTTACGTTATTTCTCGAATCGTTGCGCTTTTTTAATAAAAACTCCAACAACTCGTCGCTCCTGTTCACCTTATAGGTCGCGACGAACGCGGGCGGGCGGGATTCAACGCGCCCCTGCCCCCTTTCTTTTTGTTTTTTATCGAATAATTTCCGTTGCATACGTTATTCCACCTCCGTTTTTGAAACCGTCTTTTCAAAAACGCCGTACAGCTCGCGATTAAGCGCTCTGATCTTTTCGCCGTCTATTTTCGGCACGCGGTCGAAGGTAAAAAGTCCGTTGATCTCGTCCTCGATATCCGTGAGCTGCGTGTAGACGGTAGCGCAAAGTCCCTGCGTTTCGACGAGCGGAAACACCTCTTCGCGATAGAGTTTTTCGTAGGCGTTTTCAAGCGCCGCCGCGCTCTTAAAGGTTTTATAGCCGAATTTTTTATCCGAAAAGGTATGCCCTTCCACCGCGCGGGAATACCCGCCGAACTCGGTGAGCGCAAGCACCCGCTTTTTATCGTTTTTCGGGCGGGCTTTACGGAAATAAATATGCCTACTGCACACGTCTCCGCCTCCTTTATCCTGCCAACCGCTCGCGTGGTCGAAAAGGCGGGTCGGGTCCTCTTTTTTGAGTTTTTCGCAAACTTCGAGCGCGTCGAACTGTCCCCACGCCTCGTTGAACGGCGTCCAAAGGCAGAGCGAAACGCAGTTAAACAGCGCGTCGATCAGCGCGTAGGCTTCCGCGTAGTATTGCTTTCTCGAAGCTTCGTTACGCTTCATCAATTTATAGTTTTTATCGTTTAAACGAAGGTTAAAAAACGGACACAGCGCGATACGCCAAAACGGGTACTGCCCGCCGCCGTTGACCATATCCTGCCAAACGAGCACGCCTAAAATATCGCAATAATAATACCAGAGCGCGGATTCGACTTTCGCGTGCTTTCTAAGCATATTGAACCCGAGCGATCTCACCGCTTTGATCTCTTCGTATATCGCGCGATTCGACGACGGGGTGTACGCCCCGCCCAAAAAGTACCCTTGATCGAGTAAGCCGTTATGAAAAACGGGCTTACCGTTCAAAGCGAAATATTTATAGCCGCCTTTTTCTCTCACGCTAAACTCGCGAAGTCCGAAATAGCTTTCCACTTCGTCCTCGCCGAAGGAGAAAAATACTTTATAAAGCTCGGGCGTTTCCGTCGTCCATTCTTTGCATTCCGAAACGTCCAAAAGCAATTCTCCGCTTTCCGAACTGCCGACCGCAAGCGTGTTATCGCCGTCGGCAACGCGCGCGGTAAGTTTTCCTTCTCCCTGCGTGCGGTATCGGATACGCAAGGTTTTCGCATTAACGTCGGGATAAAAGCGAAAGTTTTTCAGATAGTTCACGGGCGTGCTTTCCAACCAAGCCGATTGCCAGATCCCGCTCGTCGCCGTATACCAGATCCCACCGCGTTTATATTTTTGCTTTCCCCTGCCGTAGAGTTCCGAATCCGCGTCGTCGCGAACGACGATGAGAAGCTCGTTTTCTCCCGTCTGCAACCCTTCGGTCAGTTCGATCGAAAAGGGATAATATCCGCCCTCGTGTCCGCCTGCGAGAGCGCCGTTTAAAAAGACCTTACAAACCTGATCGCACGCGCCGATATGCAAAAAGACTCTGCCTTGAATAAAGCCCTCGGGCAAAGAAAAGTTCTTGCGGTAGAAAAGATATTCGTCCTTTTTAAGCTGACGGTTCACCCCCGAAAGCTCGGTTTCGGGAGAATACGGCACGAGGATCTCGCCGTCGTAAGATTGCGTCGTCGGCGTATTTCTTATCGCGTATTCCCACGTTCCGTTCAAAGGAAAATAACTCGCCCGCTTACATTGGGGACGGGGATATTCCGCAAGCGGAAGCGCGGAATCCTCAAATTCGGGTTGAAAGATCATCGCTCTTCACTCCTTTTCGTAGTATACTTTTATCGTCAATCCGCGCTCGGTGATCACGCCTTGTAACTTACCGTCGGCGTTGTCCTCGTCGAGTAGATACCCTTCGGGGATAAGCGAACGGAAAAAGTCCGTCAAATTCACTTGATCGCCGATCTTTAACGAATTTTCCGCGCGCCACGCGGCGATCTCCGCACTAAGCGCCGTTGACTGCTCGCCGTCCACGAAAACGAGAACGACGGGCTGTATTTTCGCGTTGCTCAAAACCTTTTCGTACTGTTCCGAAATGATTTTTCGGGTTTCTTCGTCGTAAGCGGCAAGTTCCTCGTATGCGGCCTTGAACACTTGCGCGTACGATCTTCCTTCCGTCGTACCCTCGCCTTTAAAATTTTCCAACCCGCCGTCGGAATAACGTATGCTAACGCGGGGCGTACAATGATAAACGAGCGCGAAATTCTCCTCTTTGATCCCCACGAGCGCGGTGTGATAAAGCGTTTTCGTATCCTTTTCGTAAAGGCTGATCGAAGCCGTTTCGATCGGCACTTTTTTCGCCGAGCCGTCCACCGTGATATCTGCGCCGAAGGAAATTTCCACACCGTCGAGCGCGAGCAAAGCCGCGTACTCTGCCGAATCGAAAGAAGTCGTAAACCGCACGCCGTAAGGGGCGTCCAAACGAGCCGAAGCCGTTTCCTCCGTTTTTAAAGTAAGATACCGAGCGTAAAATTTCGCGGTTTCCTCCACGGCGAAGCTCGCGCCGAAAGGATACAGCCTCGTTCCGTCCGAAAGTCCGAGCAATATTCCTTTACCCGTGAAAAGCGTTGAATCAGCAAGCGTCACTTCCGTCCCAATCTCCACCGTCTTTTGCAAAACGAGGGAATCGCCGTCGTAGAAACTCACCGCCACGTGCGTGGGCGTGATCTTTTCGTTCGTCAGATCGAAACGGTAATCCACGTCGAAGCGGTACGCCGCGGTTTCGGAAAGAAAGAGCGTGTTTTTCCGAACGATAAACGAACGGGCGGAAAACGCGCTCGCGGAAATTTCAAAAGCGCCCTCGCCGTCTATCGTAAGCTTGACGCTCACGCTTTCGTCGCTTACTTCCACCTCGCCAACCGCGGTATCGCCAACCGCCGATCCACCGACGCCGCAAGAGCCTTTAACGGTGTTTTCCTCAAAAGAATTCCAAACGGGATTATAAAGCAAAAGCACGGGCGCGACCGTCTGCGTTTCAAAATTACAAACGTAACTCTGATCAAAAGAAATTTCCGCTTCTCCGCAAACGAACGCCGCGCTTTCGTCCACGACGAAATAAGTCGCCGTTACGGCAAACTCAAACACGAACGTTGCCGTACCGCCCGAAAGCATAAGCAACGCCTCGCAGGATTCTCCGCCAAGATCTACCGCGCCGCTAAGTACTTGCGATTCGTAATCCTCCGCACCTTCGACGAGCAAGGAATATTCCACACCCTCCTCGCTTACACTCGACCCTGCATACCCCAAAACGGAAATTTCAACGGTTTCGCCCGTCGCGATCAGCCGTTTTTTCGTGTCTCTCGCAGCAATGATAATAAAAAATATCCCGAGCCAAAGGCAAATCAAACCCCACGCCGCGAGATATTTGCGTTTTGATTGAATTTTCATTCTTTTACTCTCCTCACGCAAATCAATTAAACCAATCGATATCGTAACCCGCGTTATCGTCGCCCGCGCCGTTCGGTTCCACGGCGGGAGAGCCCGCGACGATCTCGTTTCTCAGATGCGTGACTACGAGCTTTAAAGGATCGTAGCGTTTCATTTTATCTCCACAACAACCTGCTTTGCGCCTCTTACTTTTCGCCTTTTTCAAAAAGTCTGCGCTTTGCCTCCGAAAGCATCAATTTGATACGGTTGAGCTGATTGACTTCGCTCGCACCGGGGTCGTAGTCCACCGCCGCGATATTCGCTTCGGGATAGGTTTCTTTGAGCCGCTTGATCACCCCTTTCCCCACGACGTGATTAGGAAGACAAGCAAACGGCTGTATACAAACGATATTCGGCGCGCCCGTCGTTAAAAGCTCCGCCATTTCGCCCGTCAAAAACCAACCTTCGCCGTATTGATTTCCGAGCGAAAGGAAGGGTTTCGTCAGCTCCGCGATCTTGTCCATCGGCATAGGCGGGTGAAAGCGTTTGCTTCGTTCAAGCGCCTTGACCGCGGGTTTTCTTACCCCTCTGATCGCTTTGAGCGCGAGGCGGGATAAAAACGCGGTACTCGCTTTCGTCGAATAATTTTCACGGCGGTACTGCGTGTTATATACGCTGTAATTGATAAAATCGACGAGATCGGGCACGACCGCTTCCGCGCCTTCCGCTTCGAGCAGCTCGACGAGATAGTTATTCGCGAGCGGCATATATTTCACGAGAATTTCCCCGACGACGCCGACGCGAGGTTTTTTTACGTTCTCGTCGATCGGAAAGCGATCAAACTCCTCCACCAACTCTTTGCACACCCGCTTATAAGAATATCCGCTCTTTTTATTCACAAGGCTGTCTATACAGATTTTTTGCCATTTTTCGTGCAATTTATTCGCCGAGCCTTTTTCCTTTTCATACGGGCGCACGCGATACAAACAGCGCATTAAAAGATCTCCGTAGATCAGGGCGTGCGCGGCGTCAAGGAGTAACGACGGCGTGAAAGAAAAACCCTCGTTTTTCTCCATACCGTTGGCGTTGACGGAAATCACGGGAATATGATTCAGTCCCGCCTTTTCCAGCGCACGGCGAATAAACGCCACGTAGTTGCTCGCGCGGCAACAACCGCCCGTTTGCGACATCACGATAGCGAGCTTATTCGTATCGTATTTTCCCGAAAGCACCGCGTCCATAATCTGTCCGACGGTCACGATAGACGGATAACAAGCGTCGTTGTTCACGAACTGCAAGCCCACGTCGATGGCTTCGCGGGTATCGTTTTCGAGCATCACCGCGTTATAGCCGTGTTTGCGAATGACGGGTTCGAGAATATCAAAGTGAATCGGACTCATTTTGGGAATGAGCAAAGTGTAGCCGTCCGCTTTCATTTGCTTGGTATATTCCGATCGAGCGTAAGCGAGCGGCTTGGGTTCGGCTTTCACGCCCTTTTCCTTACGCATCGCGATCGCCGCGATCAAACTGCGGATACGGATACGCGCCGCGCCGAGATTATTTACCTCGTCGATCTTCAAAACGGTATACAGTTTGTTGTTCTTTTCAAGGATCTCGCAAACCTGATCGGTCGTGACCGCGTCGAGCCCGCACCCGAAGGAATTGAGCTGAATCAGCTCCAAATCGTCGCATTTCGAAACGAACTCCGCCGCCGTATACAGCCGAGAATGGTACGTCCATTGATCGACCACCCGAAGCGGCCGCTCGGGCTTGAAATCGACGGGTAAGCCGTCCTCGGTAAATACGTCGAACCCGTAGGAGGCGATCAGTTCGGGGATACCGTGATTGATTTCGGGATCGATATGATAGGGTCTGCCCGCGAGCACGATCCCGCGGCCGCCTTTTGCGCGCATTTCGGCAAGCACCCGTTTGCCCTCGTTTCGGATATCCTCTTTCGCCGCAAGCTGTTCCGCCCACGCCTTTTTCACGGCGGCGCGCACCTCGCCCGCCTTGATCGCCCATTCCTCTTTACAAAGCCGCACGAGACGATCCGTGATCGTCTTTTCGCTTGTAAACGCGACGAACGGACGGATATACTTGACCTGCTTTTCCCTGAGGTCCTCCATATTGTTTTTAATGTTTTCGGGATAGGAAACGACGATCGGACAATTAAAATGATTCTGCGCGTTTTCCGTTTCCTTACGTTCGAAGAACACGCAAGGATGGAAGATCGTCTTTACGCCCTGATTTACGAGCCATTGCGCGTGACCGTGCGCGAGCTTTGCGGGATAACATTCCGATTCCGACGGAATAGATTCGATTCCGAGCTCGTAGAGCTTTCTGTCCGAAAACGGCGACAGCACCACTTTAAAACCAAGCTCTTTGAAAAAGGTAGCCCAAAACGGGTAATTTTCGTATATATTCAGAACCCGCGGGATCCCGATCTCCCCGCGCGGCGCGGTTTCGAGCGGCTCGTAGGCGAAAATTCGATTTCGCTTATATTCGACGAGATTCGCGCCCTTTTTCTCCGTTGAACGCGTACCTGCCCCCTTCTCACAGCGATTGCCCGTGATATATTTGCGCCCGCCCGAGAAGGAATTGATCGTCAGCATACAGTTGTTCGTACAGCGCTTGCAACGGGTGGTTGCCGCCGTATATTCAAGCGTGGAAATATCCGCAAAAGAAAGCGTGGAGGTAGCTTGTCCGCGATAGCGTTCTTTGGCGATCAGCGCCGCGCCGAACGCGCCCATAATGCCCGAAATATCGGGGCAAGTGGCTTCCACGCCCGCGATCCTTTCAAACGCGCGTAAAACGGCGTGATTATAAAAAGTCCCGCCCTGCACGACGATACGTTTCCCAAGCTCCGCCGCATTCGTGAGCTTGATCACTTTATACAGCGCGTTTTTAATGACGGAATAGGCAAGCCCCGCCGAAATATCCGCAACGCTCGCGCCTTCTTTTTGCGCTTGCTTTACGTTGGAATTCATAAACACGGTACAACGCGTTCCGAGGTCTACGGGATTTTCGGCAAACAACGCCTCTTTGGCAAACTCCGCCGCCGTCAGATTTAAAGAATTCGCGAAATTTTCGATAAACGACCCGCAACCCGAAGAGCAAGCTTCGTTCAAAGTCACCGTATCCACGAACCCGCCGCGAAGCTTGATGCATTTCATATCTTGTCCGCCGATATCGAGCACGCAATCCACTTGCGGGTCGAAAAACGCCGCCGCCTTGCTGTGCGCGACCGTTTCCACTTCTCCCTCGTCCAAGCAAAACGCGGCTTTTAACAACGCCTCGCCGTACCCCGTTGAACAAGAGCGCGAAATTTTTGCCGTATCGGGGAGTTGCGCGTGCAACTCTTCCATCGCCTTGATCGCCGTGACGACGGGATTGCCTTGATTATTGCCATACCACGAATAAAGCAACTCGCCGTCTTTGCCGACGAGCGCGAGCTTCGTCGTCGTAGAACCCGCGTCGATTCCCAAAAAGCATTCCCC
>JAFURH010000055.1 GCA_017471945.1 Clostridia bacterium
GAAGTATTATAACGACGGTTCGCTTTCGACGAAGGAGGCGTATATGAAATACCTCGAAAAATTCGTCGAGATCGTTCAGCCGCAGGAAAACGTCTGTTACGACGATTATCCCATACACGGGAACAACGCAGAGCAACATTCGATCAAGGTAGACCATTTGCGTAACGCGCAAATCGTGGCGGAGTTCTGCAAGGAAAAAGGGCTTAGATTCGACAAGGTGTTCCAGACCTGCGCGTTTAAAACGGGCAGTTGGGTATGTCGTACGCCGTCCGAAAGGGATATGTATTGGCAGATAAATATCGGTATGGCGATGGGCGTCAAGCAGTTCAGTTATTGGACGTATTATCCCACCGTGAACGAAGGGAACGAATATTACGAGCCGACGGCTTCCTTCGTCGATCGTAACGGTAATCCCAACCCGATCTATTATTCAATGCAGAAGATCCATTCGGAAATGCAGAATATGGCGAAAGCGTTGATGCACTTTGAATATCAGGGTCTGCGGAAGTATTCCAAAGCGACCGTGCCCGGAGACGCGGGCTTCTTCGGCGGCGTGACGAATAACGATTTGAAATACGTTAAAAACGTTACGCAGGACAGCGGTGGGCTTTTGCTCGTGACCGAGCTGTACGACGAGGAAAAAGATCAATACGGCTACTTCGTAGTCAACGCGACGGATACTTCTTCGCTCGTAGACTTAACGGATATTAAAGTGACGGTAGAGCTTGGCGGCGGGTTTAAAAAGGTGCAGACTTATCGGAACGGTACGCCGAAAAACAGTTTCTTGAAAGATGGTAAAACGAGCTTCTATCTTACAAGCGGCGAGGGTGTGTTCCTGTTACCTTATTGAGGAAATTAAGTGGATTGTCCGAGCGATACAACCGAGGGATTCGGTTGTATCGTTTCGGCGTAGATTAAAGGATATATGAAGTTTTTTGATTTTTTTGGAAAAGCGCGTTACGTGCGGTCAAACGGTTCGTATCAGTTTCCTTACGTTCGTAAGGCTTTTTTGCTTGACAGACCCGTAAAAAAAGCCACGCTGTATTTGAGCGTACTCGGCTTTTGCGAAGCGTATATGAACGGAAAAAGGATCACCGACGATCTGTATATCACGCCTTATTCGCAATACAACAAGCAGTCGCGCTCCGAGGTGGATACTTATTTTTACGCGGACGAATTTTTTGAGGACGAACTTTCCTACGGGGTCTACGTTTCCGAATTCGACGTGACGGCGTTTGCCCGTCAAGGAAAAAATGCGTTCGGGTTGATCGTTTCGGGCGGGTGGTACCGTTCGGGCTTGGATAAACATAATTCGTTCCGTAATTTCGGGGATACGAAGGCGTGTTTCCGTATCGTCGCGGAATATGCGGACGGAAGCGTGGAGGAGATCGTGTCCGACGGGAGCGCGAAATGGAAAAAGAGTTTTTTGGTGGAAAGCGGGATTTTTCACGAGGAGCAGGACGAAACGCAGGAGATCGCCGATTTTTCGTCCGCGGAGTTTGACGATAGCGATTGGGAATTCGTACAAGAGGCGGAAGCCCCCGAAGCGGAGTACCGCAAAAACGATTGCCCGCCAAACAGAGTTATCCGCTATATCACCCCAAAGTTCGTCGGGTTTTCCAAATACGGAAAAATTTACGACGTAGGAGAAAACGTGACGGGTTACGCCGTGATTACGTCGTCGGGAAAGAAACACGACGTGATCGTTTGCAGTTACGGCGAAGTATTGCGCGAGGACGGGGAGTTGGATTCATTTCATTGTTACGCGCAAAAATGCGTTTTTTATACGGACGGCAGAACGCAACATTCTATGCGCTTTACGTGGCACGGATTCCGTTATTTCGAGCTTTCGAGTTCGTGCGGGGATGACGGGCTGGACTGCGCAAAAGTTGCCGTAGTGCACGCGGATATTAAAAATACTTCCGCTTTCGAATCGAACAGCGAGATCGTGAATTGGATCTACGACGCGTACGTGCGTACGCAAGCGGAAAACTATCAATGCGGCGTGCCGACGGATTGTCCGCAGATCGAGCGCAAGGGCTACACGGGCGACGGGCAGTTACTCGCGGAATCGGGTATGACTTTGTTCGATTCCAAGGCGCTCTATAAAAAATGGCTCAGAGATATTTCCGATTGTCAGGACAAAAACACGGGGTTCGTGCATTATACCGCGCCTTGTTTTATCGGTTGCGCGGGCGGGCCGGGCGGATGGAGCTCGGCGATCGTCACCGTTCCGTATTTTTATTATCAGTTCTACGGAGAGAAAGAGGTCCTTGAAAATTATTATCCGCAGATGAAAAAATACGTGGAATTTATGCGTTCGGAAACGACGGCGAACGGATTGATCCTGATGCAAAAGCGTAAGGGCAGAAGCCTTGGCGATTGGGCTTCTCCTTGCAAGAAGCTATTGCCGACGGAGTTCGTCAACAGTTGTCTGTTCGTCGATTGCCTTTTGAAACTGTCGGAGATCGCGGCGATTCTCGGCGACAATGCCGATTGGCTTTCGCTGGCGGAAGAATATAAGGGCGCGATAGAAAAAGCGTATTTTGATCCGAAAACGGGGGATTATTGCGGTAACGAGCAAGCCTCCAACGCCTTTGCTTTGTCGATCGGGCTCGGCGACGAGCGTACGAAAAAAAGCCTCGTTGAACGTTACCGAGAGCTTAAAAAATTCGATACGGGAATATTCGGCACGAAGCTCCTCGTGGAAACTCTGTTAAAGCTCGGCGCGGCGGACGTTGTTTACGGGCTTTGGGATTCGGATGACGAGGGGTCGTTTAAGGCTTGGAAGAATGCGGGAGCAACCACTCTTTTGGAGAGCTGGAAAAACGCACGAAGCCATAATCACCCGATGTTCGGGGCGTTCGTGAAATGTTTCTTCGAGTATATTTTGGGTATTCGCCGTAAAGAAAGCGGGTATAAAAAGGTGATAATTCAGCCGTTGCGCTTTGAAAAAATTTCCAAGGCGAAAGGAAAAATACGGACGGAAGCGGGCGAGCTCGCAGTTTCTTTTACGCGTGGAGAAAAGGGAACGGAATTTTCGATCTGTTTACCCGAAGGCGTAGAAGGTACGTTCGTTTTCGGGAACGTAGAACGTGCGCTCTCTTCCGGCACAAATCGCTTTTTGATCGATTGAATAATGATTTTATTTTAACATAGCGTAAAACCTATTGTATTTTCATAAAGATATGGTATAATAATCCAAAATGAACTATATAACGATACAGTCGAAACGACTTTACGGCTTTATATGGCAGAGTCAAGCGAGCGTATTCGTGAGATATACTCCTTCGCGTATTTACAACAGCCATCATCAGACGTTCTCTATAATAAAATAACGATAAAGCTCTAAGTTCGTATCGCATTTGACTTTAAGACGCTCGCGCGAAAAGTCATCGACGATAGCTTTCCTGTCTTGAAAGTAAAACGCGAGGTATTTTCCTACGGACGATAACGAAGAAAAGAAACCGCTTGGCGAGAAAATCGAAGATACGCTCGACAAGCCTTATACAAAACGCAAAATGCGATATACGGCGAAAAGAAAGGCAGCGAAGACGTGCCTTATACGATGGAAGATCCCAGCGGTTTCCGCAGAGTAAACAAGCACGCTACAAGGCGAAACATTGCGTGGAAACTGATTAAAAAACCGAAAATCGCGCTCATTGCGATGGGCGTGATAGCGGCAATCATTATAATCATACAAATTATAAAATAAATTGAATAGCATCGCAAGAGGGATAAAAATCAGTGCTTTTTTCGTTAGGGCGTTTGACTTATTAAAATCAAATCATTTTTTTCGGGTCTAAAATTTTATTGATATGCGCTTGCGGAATAATGTTTTCTTCAATGAGAATCTCTCGGACGTTGCGTTTTTCATTTAACGCGCGTTTTGCAATTTGGGACGCTTTGGTGTAGCCGACGTGAGGGCAAAGTGCGGTCACGATTCCTATACTCTTTTCAACTTCTTCCTTACAATTATCGGCGTTGACCGTAATTCCTTCGATACAGTCCTTGCGGAAAATATCTACGCCGTTTGTGAGCGTTTCGAGCGATTCAAAAAGACAATAGAAGATGATCGGTTCAAATGCGTTGAGTTCAAGCTGCCCTGCTTCGGCTGCGAGCGTGATCGTTGCGTCGTTGCCGATGACGTTGAACGCGATTTGGTTGACGACTTCGGGAATAACGGGATTGATCTTTCCCGGCATAATAGACGAGCCGTTTTGTTTGGCGGGAAGATTGATTTCTGCAAATCCGGTTCTTGGTCCGGACGACATTAAACGCAAGTCGTTTGCAATTTTTGAAAGGGTAGTAGCGCAGGCCTTAACGATTCCCGAAACGTAAACGAATCCGTCGAGATTTTGCGTGGAGTCGATTAGGTCGTCCGCTTGTGTGAGTTCCAATCCCGCGACAAGGCAAAGAGTAGGGAGAACGTTTTTTATGTATTGCGGATTGGCGGTAATGCTCGTGCCGATTGCCGTGCCGCCCATATTGAGTTTGGACATTTCTACCGCCGCTTTTTCAAAACGGATAATATCCCTTGAAAGGGCGGAAGCGTAAGCGTTAAAGGTCTGCCCGAAACTGATGGGAACGGCGTCTTGCATTTCCGTTCTGCCCATTTTGATAACGTTACGGAATTCGCGGCTCTTTTTCAACAGCGCGTCGCGGAGCTTTTCCAACTTTACGATCGCGCGTTTGAGCATTCGGATCGTGGCAATTTTTCCTGCGCTCGGAAATACGTCGTTGGTGGATTGACCGCAGTTGGCGTGGTCGTTAGGATGTACGATGGAATAGTTTCCTTTTTCGCCGCCGAGAATTTCGATCGCGCGGTTGGCAACGACTTCGTTTGCGTTCATATTCAACGACGTGCCTGCGCCGCCTTGAATCGCGTCTACGATAAAGTTTTCCAATAATTTACCGCTCAAAATTTCGTCGCAGGCCTGCGTCATAGCGGCCGCGATTTTTTTATCGATCGCCCCCACTTCGCCGTTCGTAATAGCGGCGGCTTTTTTAATTTCGATAATCGCTTTGATAAATTCGGGGTGTGCTTTTTTGTCGCTGATCTTAAAGTTTTCGTATGCGCGTAAGGATTGTATGCCGTAATATGCGTTTGCGGGAACTTTCTTTTCGCCGATCGAATCTTGTTCAAGTCTAAATTTTTTCATAATGATTTTCCTTTTTTTAGTTTGATGACTTGATTATACAACAAAATTATGATATAATCAAATATATATTAAAACATAATAATCATAATTTTCAAGTTATGACGAAGGGGAGATCGGGGTATGTTCAGATATAAAGAATATATATTTACCATCTGTGAAACGGGGAGCTTTACCAAAGCGGCGGAAAAATTGTTCGTGTCTCAACCGTCGTTATCTGCAACGGTAAAAAGATTGGAAGAAAAAATCGGAGAACCGATCTTTGATCGGTCGAGTTCGCCCGTGAGTTTGACGGAAGCTGGGAAAGAATACGTAAAATATGCTATTCAAATACGAGAGTTGGAACGAGATTTTGAAAAATATGTGTTCGATTACGGGAATTTACTTGCGGGAAAGATCCGTATCGGGGGGAGTAGTTTCTTTTCCTCGCTCGTATTGCCTGAAATTATTTCCGAGTTCAGTAAAGAGAATACGAAGATCGAGTTTGAGATATTTGAAGATAACACGAAAAATCTTTTGGTAAAACTTCGGGAAAACAGTTTGGATATCATCGTGGATAACACGAAACCAGACGAAGAAAATATTTCTTCGAAAGCCTATAAATCGGAACAGTTGCTACTTGCCGTGCCAAAAAAATTTACCATAAACAAGCGGTTTGAAAAAGAGCGATTAACGGCGGAGGAAATTAAGGCGAACGAACATTTAAATGTTCGGGGGATCGATTTTTCCAAACTGACCGATCAACCGTTCGTGCTTTTACGCCGAGAGAACGATACGGGAAAAAGAGCGGAAAAGCTTTTTAAAAAATACGAAGCGACCCCTAACGTGGTTTTTTATCTTGATCAGCAAGTAACGTCCTATAACGTTGCTTGTGCGGGGATCGGGATCGCATTTGTAAGCGATACGTTGGTAAAAAGTATCGGTGCGTCGCCCGACGTATATTACTACAAGATAAACGACAGATTGGCTGTTCGAAATATTTATTTTCTCTATAAGAAAAACGGATATTTATCTTCGGCGTGCCGAAAGTTCCTTGAAACAAATGCGGGGAAAAAAGAAGATATTTGAAAAGGTTTTAAAAAAGCAAATATGCAACGTTGGAATTACTTCGTAACGCTTACTTGCGATCCGAAGAAGCATACGATCGAGAGTTTTCGGGAAAAATTACGGAAACGTCTTTCCATTTTACATACGCGTAGGGTTGAAATATGAGGGCGTATTGGAAACATTTTCACGCTCTTATACGTACAGAAAAAAACGGTGGAGATTTCGCGGCAAGCGAGCGCGAAAACCGCCGTTTTTTATCTTTAAGTCTGTCTGGTAAGTTCAGTAAAAGAGACGACGCCTTGCCATATAAAGTAAGAGTCGTTATGGATAATTTTTCCAAACTATAATTATATGATCCGTTCGTTTATACGGGCGCGCGAAGTTTTTTTTGATCTTCATTTGGCAATTGAACTTTCTTTTTATTCCAAAGTGACGGCTTGATATAGCCACGTAAAGAAAAAGATGACAAAAAATAATATGAAATAACCAAAAAAAACTATTTATATAAATTAAATAAAATGATACAATATATGTATGGCAATCAGTTTTTGTAAAGAAAAAAAAGTGTTCAAGTTGGATACCGAACAAACGAGTTATATCTTTTGCGTATCAGACAACGATTTTATAGAACATTTATATTACGGAAAGCGTATTAACGACGTTGACGTAAAAAGTATATCCAATCGACAGATATATTCGTTTGGCGCAAAGGAGCAGGAGAGTTCGCGTGATTTTTCGATAGGCACCGTTCTGCACGAGTTGTCCGTAGCGTCTTGCGGCGACTTACGGATCCCGTCCGTAATAATCGATTTTAACGGTGAAAGCGTTTCCAACAGATTCCGTTACCGAGCTCATAAAGTATATAAAGGTCGAAAAGCTATAAACGGACTGCCTTATTCCCGCGACAACGGCTCGTGCGAAACTTTGCAAGTGGAGTTGGAAAACGATGCGAATACCGTTCGTATCCTTTTATATTACACGGTTTATGAGAGAGAAAACGTAATCTGCCGCTATGTTGAGTTGGTAAATAAAACGCTTCCGTGCATATATTTGGAAAAAGCCGCTAGCGTTTGCATAGATTTTTACGGCTGCGATTACGATTTGATCACTTTGGAAGGAATGTATTTATGCGAGCGTTCTAAAATTCAACGTACGCCGTTGAGAAAAGGGTTTCAGGGCAATGCTTCCATCGTGGGCGCTTCCTCTCACCATACAAATCCGTTTTTTGCCTTATGTTCAAAAAATGCCGACGAGAATCTCGGTGAAACATACGGATTCAATATCGTTTATAGCGGTAATTTCAAAAACGAAATCGAGGTTGACCGATTATGCGATACCAGGGTAGTTTGCGGAATTAACGATGTGGGCTTCAGATGGAAACTGCGTAGAGGCGAGCGTTTTGAGACGCCTGAAGTCGTTATGACTTTTTCGGACGAAGGCGTGGGCGGAATGTCCAGAAATATGCACGACCATATCAGGAATAATATTATCGAACGGCGATATGCGTTTTGTAAACGCCCTATCGTAATAAATTCCTGGGAAGCGACGTACTTTGACGTGACCGAAAATAAGTTGTTGTCGCTTGCAAAAAGCGCCAAAGAATGTGGCGTTGATACCGTGGTTTTGGATGACGGATGGTTTAGAAAAAACGATAAAAGCGGGTTGGGAGATTTTTTCGTTGATAAAGAAAAATTCCCGTCGGGGCTTAAAAAATTGTCGGAAGATATCCATTCCTTGGGCTTGAATTTCGGGATATGGTTAGAGCCGGAAATGGCTGCGATCGAAAGCGAATTTTATAAGAATCACGAACGAAATATATTATCGACAGAAAGCAAACCCCTCGTTTACAGAAATCAATTTTTGATAGATCTCACCCTTGACGAAAACGTCGAGAAAATCAAGAATAGAATTTCAGCCGAATTGGCGGACGTAAAAATCGAATATATCAAATGGGATTGCAATAGATATTTAAACGAAGCGAGTTCGAAAAACAGCCCGCAAGGGGAAGTCTTTCACAGGCAGATGTTGGGCGTGTATAAACTGCTCGACGGAATAAAGAAAAATTTCCCCGACGCTATGATTGAAACCTGTTCGGGAGGCGGTGGCAGATTCGATCCGGGAATGCTTTATTATTCTCCGCAAATTTGGGCGTCGGATAATACCGATCCGTTTGCAAGAATATATATCGAGTACGGTACGAGTCTGGCGTACCCGAAATCCACCGTAAGTTGTCATTTTTCGGAAGGAGTATGTACGAGCGGTAGACGTTCAAGTTACGATTTCAGATATATCGTGGCGTCGTTCGGACCGTTCGGATACGAGCTTGATCTCTCCAAATATCCAAAAGAAGATTTGGAGAAATTCAAAGAGTATTCTCTTAAATACAGAGAAAACGAAAAAATTATGCTGGAAGGAGATTTGTACCGATTGATTTCACCTGAAAGCGACGAGTTTTGTTCTTATATAGAAGTCAGTAAGGATAAAACGAGAGCATTGTTCTCGTTTATCGAGATTAACACGACGGGACATACCGAGAGTACCGTCGTCAGACTTAAAGGGCTTGCGGCGGATAAGCTTTACAAAAACGAATCGACGGGACAAATACTTACGGGAGCTGCGCTGATGAACGTTGGAATCCGCGTGGGCGATTTGTTTAAAGAAAAAGGCGGAAGCGGCAGGCAGATTTTGTTTTCCGCGCAATCGGACAATATAGAAAATAAAAAGGAGTACTAATTTTTATGAAATTAAATAATATATGGGGGTACGGGCAGTTATTCGGGTTTTCTGCTCTTGATGGGGTAAACAGATATTATAACGATTTCATCGGAACGCTCACGGCGAAAAAAATAGGAATAAGATTCGAGCTTAATGAATGGATCAAAATACATTTTCCTGTGAAAGGGCGAGTTAAGTTTAATGCGATAACCGGCGATATGATCGACGCTCAAACTCAGGACGGGAAGTTTTTGATCACTTTCCTTGATAACGATACGCTGGTTGGGTATAGCCCCGTACTTCCTAAAATTACTTTTTCGGGTAAAACTTATAGTAAAACTTTTTATAGAAGATGCGAGGTGTTTTTTAATAGTTCGGATAGTTTTGCCGTTTTTTCCGAAGAAAAAGACGGTATTTATAAATTTGCGATAAGTCATACGAGAAATTACGGCGTAGCGTCGGGTATTGCTAAAAACGCAATTAAAGCGGACGTAGAGTCGCTTAAAAAGAAAAGATACGACTATTTTAAGTCGATGCCCAAATGTAAAGATAAAAAATACGAAAGGTTATATTACAAGGCGTTGTCTATAAACAAAGTAAACGTGCGTTCCGCGGAAGGTAAAATCCCCTGTATCTGGACTACGCCCGACCGTGTTCCCCATAGTCACCTTTGGCTTTGGGACAGCGTATTTCACGCGTTGGCAATCGTAAACTATAATCAGGAACTTGCAAAAAATGCAATCAAAGCGGTGCTTGCGCAAGCACGGGAAGACGGTTTTATTCCTTGCACGATGACTCCAAACGGCGGCGACGACGTAACTCAGCCGCAAGTCCTTTCTTGGGGAGTGTGGGAAATCTATAAAAAGACGGGCGATAAAAAGTTTTTGCAGGAAAGCGTAAAAGTGCTCGACGGATATTTGACTTTCGATATGCAAAACCGCGATAAAAACGGTAACGGGCTTTTAGAATGGATTGGAGATCCGGATGATTTGACTTGTAAATGCGGAGAATCCGGTCAGGATAATTCGCCCAGATTTGATTTTGACGAAGAAATGGACACGGTTGATTTTTCAATGTTCGCCGTTCACGACGCCGTTTATCTCTCCTACATATATAGAGAACTTGGAGACGATGAAAATGCGCAAAAGTGGGAAAATACGGCAGACCGCATCAAAGGAAAAATGAACGAGCTTTTATGGTGCGAAGAAGACGGCGTTTATTATGATAGATTGTTTAACGGTAAATTTTCCAAAGTTTTAACCCCCGTAAGTTTCTTCCCGTTGTTTGCTAACGTCCCGAGTAAAGAACAAGCGGAAAAAATGGTAAAAACGCTGACTAACGAGAAACTATTGTGGACGAAAAATCCCATTTCGACGATATCGCAGACCCATCCTGCCTTTTCGACGGATATGTGGCGCGGCGGTGTGTGGCTGAATCTCAACTATTTCATTATCAAGGGACTTAAAAATTACGGGTACGACGAATTGGCTCAAACGTTGATAGTCAAAACGCTTGAAATGGTGGACAAGTGGTATAAAAAGACGGGTGCGATATTTGAATTTTATGATCCAAACGACGAAGTTATACCCTATCTTTGCGAAAGAAAAGGTATATGTAAAAATCCGCCGGATTGGAGAAAACAAGTTCATTCGATTATCGATTATAATTGGTCGGCTTGTTTTACGCTTTTGATGATACAAAATGAACTTTATTGAAGTAAATACAAAGGAGATTTAAAATATGGAAAAAGTCTTTGACGTGCACATACATTACAGTTTTGATATTCCGATGGACGAGATGGTGAAAATTTTCAAAGAAGAATTTGAAGAAACGGGAACGGAAAAATACGTCTTTTTAAGTTTACCTCATCACGCCAACGGGAATAAGCTACATTTGAGCGCAAATCAAAACGTAAAAGGGTTGTTTTTAAAATATGCGTTTTCTCCCGATGGGTATGCCTTTGCTGGACTCATACATCCGCAATCGCAGATTTCGGACGAAGATCGCGCGACGACGTACTATGACCAAGCCGTTCGATATAATTCGGCGGGATACGACGGAATTAAAATGCTTGAAGGACATCCTACGCTGAGAAGATCGATAGGGATCGCTTTGGATAGTCCCGTTTACGATAAGTTTTATAATTATCTTGAACAAGTCGGTATGCCCATTATTATGCACGTGGCAGACCCGGCTGAAAGTTGGAGTCTGGAAACGGCAAGCGAAAGCGCAAAAGCGTTAGGGCGTACTTATGCCGGCGATTTCCCGTCGAAGAGACAATTAACCGACGAAGTTTTCGGTATCTTGAAAAAACATCCAAAATTAAAATTAGGCCTTGCTCATTTCGGATTTATGTCTTACGATATAGAAGAAGCGGAAAGATTTTTAAGTTATGAAAACGTCTTTTTCGACCTTACGCCCGGTGGAGAACAACTGATAAATATGTCGAAAAATTGGGAAACTTGGTTGGCGTTTTTTGAAAAATATCAAGATAGAATCATTTACGGCAGTGATTTTTACGCTTTTCCCAAAAATGACCGTACCGAATGGAGGACCGCATTTAGGCGCAGACCTGATTTTTTAAGACAGTTTTTCGAAACGGAAGGGGAATATCTTTATATCGACCAAACGTTTCGTGGGGTAAATATCGGTAAAGATTTAAGGAATAAGCTTTACCGCGACAATTTTATGGGATTGTTGGGTTCACCAAAGCCTATTGATATGGATTATTTTAAAAGCGAAATATGTAAATTACTGAAAAATCCGCCTTGTGGGAAAGAGTATTACACGAAAGACGGCGTGATAGATATCAGCGCTCCGGAGAATCTCAAAAAAGTAACGGAAAGATATAAAAGAGATCTGGAGTTTATGTTGCAAAATTTAAATTAAGAAAAAAGTGGGAAATAAACCGCAAGGGGCTTGCCAAAAATCGGCAAGCCCCTTGCGGTTAAAGAAAAACAATCAATTTTATATGCTGTTTATGGTGAAATTTTCCAATTCGTCAGATTCGACGGAAAATTTGTTTTCCGTATTTCCTCCTTCAACGTTGAATTCGCCTTTACCGCCGTAAGATAAGATGAGCGAATTACCGCAGAAGTTAGACGATACGTTTTTCAAGGTTATCGTTTTATAGTTTGCGCATTTAACAAGCGGTTGCGCGGTATAATCGGGGTGAAAATCCACGTTGCAATTTTCCATATAAAGAGAAACGGGGTCGTTAGGGTCGCCTTTTAAAGTGATAGGGATCTTGATCCCCGTACCCGTAACGTTTTTGAACGTTATATCGGTTAAAGGCTTGTTGCATTGCCAACGCTCGTTTTCACCGTATTTCAGTAAAACAAATCTGTCGCAGTTGTTGACCGTACAATCGTTTATTACGATA
This sequence comes from Clostridia bacterium, assembly GCA_017471945.1. GTDB lineage: Bacteria > Bacillota > Clostridia > Christensenellales > Borkfalkiaceae > Scatosoma. The sequence goes on from JAFURH010000055.1 coordinate 12,304, forward strand.
TCCGACGCGCATTCTCTGATTTTTAAACGGTGGTCTGCGTAGTAAGTAAAAAAGCTGAGCATATTGTTTCTGTAAGTATTTGCAGCGGAGCTATCCGCATTCTTTCCTTGCGCTTTTTCTTGCAACGAAAGGCTGTTACGGTGTATAAATTCCCCTGGCCCGTATACGTTACAGTTTTCAATCAGAACGTGCTTTCCGGAAAAACGGAATCCGCTACAAGAAGAATTGATGATACAGCCTTTGACCGTAACGTTTTGATTATCAAAACCCGCTATGCAGTCATCTCCCGAAAAGAGTTTGCAATTTTGTACGGTAACGTGATCGCTACCGAAAAAATCTATTCCGTCGTGTCCGCCCAAAACGGTTACGTTTTCAAAACGCAAGTTTTTACAAAGCCAACAGTTATGAGCCCAGTTAGAACTGTTATGGACGCAGTACCCTTTCATCGTTACGTTTTCGGATTTCAAAATACTGATGGCGTGTGGACCGCGATACCCTTCTTCGCCCTCGGGGTCGAAAACGTTGTTTCCGTCGATACACGAACCTTCCTCGCCGATTACGGCAACGTTCTTTGCCGCATAAACGTGAATAAGAGCGTAGTGCCAGTGCCTAAAACTTTCCTCGTTTCTTTTACTGGTAACTTCCGGCAAAAATTTTTCGGGAATAGGCTCGAGGAGATCTTGGTCGCGGAGCAAGGTGTAATCCTTCAGATCCTTGGATCCAAGTAAGATCGCGCCTTTAAGAAGCTTTAACGTCGTATTGGAACGTAGTCTGATCGAGCCGGTCACGAAAGTCCCTTTCGGAACGGTAACCGTACCGCCGCCGAAAGAAAAACACTTGTCGATTGCGGCTTGAATAGATTGCGCTTGGTTTTCGTCTACATTCGGTTTTGCGCCGAAATCCGTTATTGAAACTTGCATAATATCTCCTGAAATTTAGTTATTGCACATTTATAATACAACAGAATCGATGAAAAGTAAATATTTTTTTTTGCGGAAATAATATTAAAATTTGTCAGAACGCGGCAAAACCCTTGCAAAACGTCTATAATCTGTTATAATTGTATTAATAACGTAAAAAAGGAGTAAGAGTATATGAGAATACTTATTATACGCCACGGCGATCCCGATTATAAAAACGATACGCTGACGGAAAAAGGTCATCGTGAAGCGGAATTGCTTGCGGAACGTTTGAAAACGGAAAAAATCGATTATATTTATTCCTCTCCTTTTGGCAGAGCCCAAGCAACGTGCGAATACGTGGCGAAAGCAAAGGAAGTGGAAGATAAGATCGTCGTCAAAACGTGGTTGCGGGAGTTTACTCACGTGGACTCCGTAGTATTTCCAAACGGAGAAAAGAAAAGTTTTATTTGGGATATGCTACCCTCGTTTTGGACGGTGCAAGAGGAAATGTACGATAAAAACAGTTGGTTTCGGCTTTCTTGTTTTCAAGAGGGTAACGTTTATCAGGAATACCAAAACGTAACGAGGGAATTGGACTCCTTGCTCGCCGAGCACGGTTACGTACGAGAGGGGAATACGTATAAAGTGCAAAGAGCAAATAGAGACACACTGGCATTTTTTTGCCACTTTGGCGTAGAGTGTATTTTACTTTCTCATCTATTTAATATTTCTCCGATACCGTTATTGCACCATTTCGTTGCGGCGCCTACGTCGGTTACGACGTTGTATACAGAAGAAGTTGCGAAAGGCAACGCTGTATTTCGCTGTTGTTCTTTCGGCGATACGACGCATCTATATGTAGGAAACGAGCAGCCGTCCTTTTCGGCAAGACACGTGGAAACGTATGAAACGATTTTAGACAAGCGAGATAAAAAGATGAAAAAAGAAGATTTTTCCGAATTGAGGACTAAAATAAAAAACTACTTTGACGGCGACGCGGCGTTTTCGAAAATTTTTGAAAATTGTTTTTTCAATACGCTGGACACGACTTGTCAATTTGAAGACGACGAAAGCGTATTCGTAATAACGGGCGATATTCCCGCGATGTGGCTCAGGGACAGCGCCGCGCAGGTAATGCAATATTTATATTTTACCGACGACGAGAACGTAAGAAAGCTGATAAAGGGCGTTATCAAAAAGCAAACGGATTTTATAATAAGAGATACGTACGCCAACGCGTTTATGCGCGACGCGAGCCAGATAAGCGAGTGGGACGGGAAATACTTGACCGATCGTTGGGGAAAATTGATATGGGAGAGAAAATTTGAACTCGATTCTCTTTGCTATCCTATGTTTCTCGCGTGCAAGTATTATGAAAAAACACAGGATAAGTCGATTTTTACGAGAGAATTTTTGTGGGCGTTCGAGCAGATCAAGCGAACGATAGAAATAGAGAGACAACACAGTAAACGCAGTACGTATTTCTGCCGATTTTGGTGTAAGAGCGAAGTCGTGGGGAAAGACCAGGATCCCGAGTCTGAAAAAGGCTTGGTGTGGTCGGGATACCGTCCAAGCGACGATAAATGCCAATACCACTATCATATCCCCGACAATATGTTTTTGGTCAGCGTGCTGTATAAATTGGCTCGCATATTCAAAGAGATAGAGCAAACCGAATATGCGGAATATTGCGAAAAGCTCGTTTACGAATTGAAACCGCTGATAGAAGAATACGGCACGGCGAACGTATCGGGCGTGGGAAAAATTTACGTTTCCGAAACAGACTGCTTGGGAAATTGGCACGCAGACGACGACGCGAATATCCCCAGCCTTTTATCGATACCGTATTTGGAATATCCCTTTATCGACGAGGAAATTTATTCCAATACCAGAAAATATATCTTGAGCAATAAAAACAAATATTATTACGAAGGCAAGGTCCTTAAAGGCATAGGAAGCCCGCATACGCCAAAGAACAGAGTGTGGCCCTTGTCGCTTGCAATGCAGGGGATAACGGCGACCGACGAAAAAGAGATCGTCGAGTGTTTTCACGCGCTTATAAATTCTACCAACGGAGAAGGCCTTATGCACGAAGGGGTTGACGCGGACGACGTAAGCAAATATTCGCGTCCGTGGTTTGCGTGGGCAAACTCTCTATTCGCTTATTTCGTCCTTAAAAAAGCGGACGTCATAAAACGGAACGTATGATTTGATCATTGCAAGAAACGTATGAATACGAAACGAAAACGGATGGCGTCAATTCGCCATCCGTTTTAAAATTCAGACCGATCAATTATCCGAGGGGGTCTTGCCTAATATTTTTTTATAAGTGTTGAAAAAAGTAGAATAATATTCAAAACCCAGTTCACGGGCGACGACAGTTGGGTTTTTCCCTAATTTTATCATTTCTTCGGCAAGATGAATTTTTTGAATATTGATATAGTTTTTGAGCGACGTTTTCATATGCTTTGAGAAGATATGGCTGATGTAATAGGGCGAGAGAAACAAATCGTCCGATAAAGATTGCAACGTGATTTTCGAGCGAATGTTTTCGTTGATATATTCAATGATTCTTTCTATGTACTGATTCGTGGACATTTTTGCCGTTGATTCGTGCCGTATCAAATGGTGGATCTGTTCGGCGATCAATAAAACCTGTGCGTATAATTCAAGGTCCAAAAATTCCGTGGGATTCAAAACCATTGCTTCGATCTTTTGCAAAAGCTGTAAAATCGGCGTCGTTTGCGTAGCCGATTTTCTGAAAACGACAGAATCGGGCGCGTCGCCCAAAATATATTTGGAAAATACCTGATCACCCGTCTCGGGCGAAGGTAGATTCAAATCGAACATCAGGGTATATCTGTCGTATTTATTCTTGCGCAGATCCACGTTCACAATGTGCGGAGCTTTTTTATTTAAAATAATGAGATCTCCGGGCGCAAGCCGCAGCTGCTTTGCGCCGACGGTATATAAAGCGTTTCCGTCGGCAAGGTATAAAATTTCATATACCGTATGCGTATTTAACGTGACCAACTCGGGTTTGTCCGTCGGTTGGTCTTGATAATGATGAAAATGGAAATTGAACGCCGTCGAGCGATAGGAAGTATGGATTGTTCTCATAAAAATATTGTATCACAGGAAAAAATATTTTGCAACTAAAAAACAATAAATAATATAAAAAAGAAAAAAAATATTATTTTTGATTACCGAACGGATTCGCGTTATATGGCGCTCGTCCTTTCATTTTTCGTAAAAAGAAAAGCGAAATTACGCAAAAATAGCAAAAATCAATATTCTGTTGGCAATTTCTACGATTTACAAGAGGAGAATTCTATGATAGAATTAGAATAAAGAAATTGAAAAAATCGGGAATAAACCCTATGTATAATATCAAAGACTACGGTGCGATTGCAGATAGTAAGATCGTCAATACGGAATTTATACAAAAAGCGATTGACGAATGTTATAAAAACGGCGGCGGCTCAGTGGTGATCCCGTCGGGCGAGTTCGTTACGGGTACGATCTGGTTGAAGGATAACGTCGAACTTCATCTCGAACACGGTGCGGTGCTTAAAGCGAGTACGGATATGGCGGATTATAACGCAGACGACGCGTATCCCCAAAATTTCGGCAGCGTAAGCGAACAATGGACGGCAAAACACCTGATCGTTGCGCACGAAGTAAAAAACGTAGCAATAACGGGTACGGGCGTGATCAACGGGAGCGGAGATCGTTTTTTCGGGGAAGCCAAGAAAGATTTACCGTGGATGACGGGTTACGTCTGGCGGCAGGGCTTTGCAAGACCGAAAGACTTAAACGTTATGCGCCCCGGGCAGATGATATGCTTTATAGAGTGTGAGAACGTCCGCGTTGAAAACGTTACGATGATAAATTGCCCGTGTTGGACTTGTTTTCTTTACGGTTGTGAATACGTGCAGGTGCGCGGCGTAAAAGTATTCAACGAACAGTGGGCGTCGAATACCGACGGTTTGGATATAGATTGTTGTAGGTACGTGACTGTTTCCGATTGTATCATAGCTACGGGGGACGATTGCATTGCGATCCGTTGCAGTTCGAAAAGGCTTAAAAAATACAGACCGTGCGAATATATTACGGTGACGAATTGCGTTTTCGCATCGCAAGCGTGCGGGATCAGATTCGGAGTCGGACAGGGCGAGATCCGTCACGTCCGCGTATCCAATATAACCGTAGAGCACAGCGGCTGGGCGTTTTTGGTGCAGACGAGATACGGCCCCAACTGCGAAGGCTATCTTGACGATATCAACGTTTCGAACGTTTCGGGGGAGGACGTGTGTTCTCCGTTCGGCGTGGTCGCGCCCGTGGGCGCGGTGACGAGGGTCACGTTCGATAATCTGAGATTTAACTGTATCGCAAACGCGCGTATCACGGCAAGCGGCGACGGCAAAATAGCAGATATTACCGTAAGAAATACCGATCTGTATTTGAAAGCCGAGCCGAACGGCGTTGAATTTACCGAAAAGCGCCTTGACGCCCGTGGCAGAGAAGTCGTCCGCGTGGAAAACACCGAAAACGTGACTCTGGACGGCGTAAGGGTTTTCGCGGCAGACGGAGCGCTTTCAAAGTGGGACGGCAGTTTTTGCGAAAGAAACAATCGGAATCTGACGGTAAAAAATTGCGTATTTCCGTAATAAACGATCTTGAGAACGTTGCGGCGCAAAAATACCGTACGGTATTTTTTGCAATCTCTTACGAGAGTGCAAAGAAAAATCTTATTTGTAATCAGTCAAATAAAAGGCGAGCCTTTTTTTGAAATAAATTTTTAAGGAGGAACGGCAATCAATATGAAACGCTACGAACAACCTACTATACGCGTTGTAGTGATGCAACTACAAGACGTATTATCCGCATCAGGGGAAAACCCTCGTTGGCAGGACGACTTTTTTGGAGGTGCACAATGAGCAGCATTAAGAAAAACAGAATACTATTGACGTTATCGACGCTTTTATTTACGTTGCTTTTGTCGTTGACGGTGACAGTGGGCGTACGCTCCAAGAAAACCGTAGGCGCAAGCGCGGACGGAACGCCCCTTTCGCAAACTACTTACGAAATGGTAGAGGGCGCGGCGATCTATCTCGACGAAACGAGACTGGGTATACGTTTCAGCGCGGGAATGACGGAACAGGCGTATACCACGCTTATGAATAACGTGGGCGCAGGGAAAACTTACGAGTCGATCAAATTCGGCGTGATCATTGCGCCTGCCGATTACGAAGATACTTACGGCGTTTTTAACCAAGCAAACCTTTTCGACGCGACGGCGGTTTACGATTGGGCTACCTGGGACGCAACCACGAAAGATTGGGTTTATACCGAAAACGGTAAACAGAGAGTTATCAATATCGAAAGTACGACTCTTACGTTGGAAGACGGAAAAGCAATCCATTACGGCGCGATCACGACCCTTCAACCCCACAATCTCTTGACCGAGTTTAAGGGGGTAGGCTATATCGAAGCAACGTCTGCGACGGGGGTTGCAGAATACTTGTTCGCGACCTACGGCGACGACGATACGAGAACGCCCGTTTACGTTGCGCAGGACAGACAGCAACAAATCAAAACGGAAATCGCCGCGCTTGACCCGACCGAGGACGCGTTGGAGATCGAAGATTTGAATGAGGAAAGCGCGAAGCTCGACGAATATATCACGAGCGACGTTAAGGCACAGACGGCGAACTATACGGTCGAGTATTATTACGAAAAACCCGACGGCGATTATTTCCTTTACGATACCGAAACCAAAACGGCAAACATCAACACGGAGCTGAGTGTAAATGATCACGGAGTGGATTCGGGAATCACAGGCGTCACTTTCGAGGAAGAGAACGTGAACAACACGGCGGATCCCGTCGTGTTTGCGCAAAACAAATCCGTCGTTAAGGTTTATTACAGCGTAGCCTACGGCGAAGATTATGACGGAACCGAAAAAATCTACGATCTCACCGCAACGGAAGACTATGCTTTGGGCGATACGAGAGTAACTAAGCTTTACGACGGCGATATGCAGGAGCTTACCACCTCGGAGGGTAAGGTAGCCCAAGCGCCGATCGTGGCGATGGGCAAAGGCGAACACACCTTGTACGCGCTTACCGAAAACGGCTTTGAAGCTTACTCGGCGATAATGGCGACCCACGTTATCACGACGGGTGAAGAACTGGTAGCTTTCTTAAATTCTTATAGCGGATCGGAAGGTGCGGACACAAACTCTTCTGACGATTGGTATGCGGTTTTGGCAAACGACGTTAATTTAAGTTCACTTACTTTGAATGAAAAAACTGCTCAATCAGATAGGTTTTTAGGCGAGTTCAACGGTATGGGTAATGCAATTTACGGTGCAAACGTGACGGGCGCAGGCGGGCTTTTTGGCGGCTTGCATAACGCAACTATTAAAAACTTTGCTTTGGTTGGAGTTGTTAGTGGCTCTACTGTAAATGCAAGCGCTATCGCTGGTGATTTCTATCCCGGTGCAAAAATGTCCAACATTTACGCAAACGTTGTTATTAGCGCTGGGACGAGTACTTATAACGGCGTAATTTATGGTGGACAAAACGGTTCGTTGAATAACGTGATTGCTAGCGTAATTTATGAAAACACTGCTTCTGATAAATATGTTTATGGACAGAAGACTCTGAACGCTGACTTTGCGAATTATTTTGCCATTGGCAATGCGACTAGGTATGCGTCAGGCTCTACGTTAACGAACGTTTACGCGGACTTCAATTCCTTCTACACCGCAAACCAAGCGAATATAACTTCGGAAAACGGTTTCAATAAATATTGGAGCGTAGAACAAGACGGCTTGTATTTCGGCGATATGCTTATTCAAAATAACGAATACGCCAGCATTAAGGAATATAAGGATTCTGCTTGGAGTGATAAGAGCGCAGTTACCATAGACGTAGCGTCTATTATAGGCGAAACACCTACCTTGGTTACCATTGACGGAGAGGAGTTAGCCGTTTCGGATGGAAAGGTTACGATAGATACGACGAAGTACGTTTTAGCAACTAATCACCCGCTGTTTATCAAAGGGGAAACTAAAAACGCTACTTTGCCTGTTACCGTGGTAACGCACGCGATAAAGACTTCGGCTGAGTTTAAAGCGTATGTGGGAGACATTGGTGGAAAAACAGACGTTTATGGTGTCTTATTGAACAATATTAGCGATGCAATTACGATTAGTAAAGGGGAAACAACTAGATTTTACGGTGTTTTCGACGGTTTGGGTCATACGATTAGTAACGTAACGGTATCGGGAGCAGGTGGTGTATTCGGTGCTCCGCAGAGTAACAGTGGCGCTACTTATATAAAAAAGGCTGAAATCAAAAACGTTGCATTTGTTAATTTAACGGGTGGTGCTCTTTCGAATTCAAACGGTGGAGGTTTATTAATAGGCTTTAAATATGGCGGAGACATATCGAACATTTACGTTCAAGGAACACAGACGAGTGGGACTGCTTTTGCATTGACTAGTAATAGAGGTAACGGGCTTTCAACTATAAACGGCGTGATAGATGTTCAATTCAGCAACAAAGTTGAAGGTACAACCTATTATGCTGTGAATACGGGTAGTTCGCCGACCAATACGCATCTTATTGGAAATATGGATGGTTATAGTTCCTCAACAACTTTAACTGTTAACGCAACTTACGCTGACGCTAAATCAGCAATTATTGCTGATATCCAAAACGGCATACTGAATAAATGGAGCAGTTATTGGAATATCAGAGACGGCGTTCTTTATTTCGGCGATACCCAAATAGGCTGATAAAAAACAATCAACGAAACGCTCGGCGATCACGATCGTCGGGCGTTTTGCCTTTTCGGAAAATATATAATTTTCGCTGAACAGCACGCTTGAAATTTTGTCAGGGGGGGGGGTAACAACTTCCGCAAGAAATACTATATTTATCAAAAAAAATACTATTGACGGCTTGGATTCGGTGTGTTATAATTATTATAGAATAATAAAAAATTGTTTTTTATAGGAGGCAAACGATGGCTTTAAAAGGAAAGCTGATTTTGTTGTTGACGGGTCTTACGGCGTTCGCTTGCGGCGTCGGTACGTCGTTGTTCAACGTTCGCGCGGAGGAAGGCGAATTATCCGCCGTTGATTATCGGCAGACTTACGTACTCGGCGAGACCGTGGAAATAGCGGACGCGACTATCACTTACGGAGGCACGGAGTATCCCGCTACTGCCAACGTGATCTTTCCGAGCGGAACGGTTTACTCGCTCGATTCGGTGACTTTGTCCGAAAGCGGCGTTTACACGGTTGAATACCGTGCGAGCGTGAACGGAAAACTTCTGATCGAAACGGTAGATTTTTCGGTGAGCGACGAGCTTTTCTCCGTGGAGGGAACGGGTGAATTTTCTTACGGTAAAAACGCCTATCTGGGGGAAATGAACGGGATCAACGTTTCTCTTTCGTCGGGTGCGGTTTTGCGCTATAACAAAGTCGTTGACGTAAGCGACAATATGCAAGGGGTTGCGCCGATCGTACGGCTTTACTGCACGCCGCAGATCAAAGGCGAAAGAGAAGTGGAAAACGTACGCATCACGTTGACCGACGCTTACGATCCCGAAAATTTCGTGGAGGTTTTGTATAAGGCAGACAGCGTGGATCAATATACGTATATTACGGCGAACGCAAACGGGCAAACGCCGTCGGGCTTGGAAGCGAGGGCGTCGCTCGGGTCGTCCGGTATCGAATACGACGGCGGGATCTGGCGTTTATTCCAAGGACAGATGTACGGGTTCAACGGGCGCAGTTCGTTTTCGGGCAACGTTCCCACGGGGCTGACGATGGAGGAAAACTATTTCGAGCTGAATATGGACTACGAAACGAAAAGACTTTACGTTCAGCGCGCCGTAGTCGATCCGAAGAGAAACTTGCTGATCGACCTTGACGAGCCGACGTTTTTCGGGGAAAATTTGTGGGAAGGGTTTACCACGGGCGAAGTGATCGTGACGATACAGGGGCTTGCCTACAATAGCGGCAATTTCAATTTCTTTATCTCGCAAATGGACGGACACGATCTTGCCGCTTCGAGCGTAAGCAACGGCACGCCGCCGTCGATCTCCGTAGACTTTGGCGCATACGAAGAAAACGATCTTCCGAACGTGATCGTTAATCACGCGGCGAAGGTTTATCCCGCCACCGCAAACGACGATCTCGAAGGCGCGATCGAATGTTCGGCAAAGGTTTATTATAACTACGACAATTCTTCGCGTTCGCTCGTGAACGTTAAGAACGGCGAATTTACGCCTACGAGATCGGGGATCTATACGATCGAGTATAAAGCGGCGGACAGTTTCGGAAACGTTACCGTCAAAACGGTGGATATTACCGCTATCGCGAGAGAGCAGATCGAATACGAGTTGTCTGCGCACGAAACCGTATTTTCCGTAGGCGGCGAAATTACGGTCGCAAGCGCGAACGTGCTCAATTCGCTTACGGGGTATACGATCGACGTAAAGGCGAGGTTGAAAGATTCGGACGTGGTTTACGATATTTCCGAAAAGACGTTGAAATTCACCCCCGTATACGCAGGCGTTTATACGATCGAATATATTTATTCCGATTACGTTGAAACGAAAACGTTCTCTTACGATATTACGGTAAACGCAGCCGATAAGCCCGTGTTCTTTGCGGATGCGGTCGTTCCGAGATATTTCATTAAGAACTGTACTTATTATATCCCCGATTATTACGCGTACGACTATTCGGACGGGTTTAGCGAGCTAAAAGCGGATATTTACGTCAGCGTTGACGGCGCCGAGCCGTATCTTTTATCGGGAAATTCGGTTACGGTGAACGCAGAAAGCACGCTGGATATTATTTACAGAGCGGGTAACGCGGAGAAAGTGTATAACGGCAAGGTAGTGGATACCAATTACGGCGAGCAGGGGAAGGTCAAATTTGCCGAATATTTGCAAGGCTCGGCGTTTACCGCAACGGAAGACGTCGATAATATCGCGTACGCTACCGACGCGTCCAAGGCTACGGACGGCGTTGCGGCTCTCGAGCTTATCAATTCCGCTTACGTGAACGTATTCAACGTGGAATTTACCGTGGCTGACAAGGAGTTCGAGACGGTTAGTCTGATTCTTACGGCGGATAACGACCGAAGCAAAAAAATCGTTATTCAATATACGAAAAACGATCTCGGTACGACCGACGTGACGGTTACTTACGGCGACGCTACGGTAAAAGGCGTTTCGACGAGCAGTTTTGAAAGCGGTAACGTTTTCCAATGCTCGGTATATAATAACGATCTCGTGGTGAACGGCAGCGATATTTCCATTCCCTTAGAACAGGCGTTTGAAGGCTTTGGAAAGAAATTCTTCGTGGATATCGAATTGTCGGGGATCACGGGGAATGCGAGTATTAAAATAAGAAAGCTTATGAACCAGCTTCTTTCCAACAGCACGCTCGACAACGTGCTTCCCGTCCTTATCTACACGCCTTTGCGCGACGATTATAAGCTCGGCGATACGATTGAAATAAGTGCGTTTGATTATTACGATTTCGTAGACCCCAGCCCGTCGTTTAAGTACAGTTTCAGATCGGACGAAGGATATATGACGAGCGCCGAAGGCGTTCTGCTCAACGGCAGCGAGAACGATTACCGCACGGCGTATACGGTCGCCGTTACCGATTACGGAACGGTCAGATTATCCTTTACGCTTAACGATTATTCGGTTTGGTCGGATAACATAGGCGGATTTGTCGTACCCATTTTGGATAGCGTTCCTCCTACGATAACGCTCGACGTAAAAAAGACGGCGTACAAAACGGGTAAGATCACCGTTGCCGACTACGTTACGACGGACGACAGCGGAGAAAAAGTGGCGGTTGATATTATGGTGATCGACGCCGACGGCGTTATAACCGTGCTTGACGGGAAAACGTTCGACGCGCCGAAAAAGGGCGCTTATACGGTGCTCTATCGCGCGGCGGACTCGGTCGGCAACGTCACTTTCGCGCAGTATTCTATTACGGTTAAATAGGAGGGATAAGAAAATATGAAGATATTCAGAAAATCGGTTTTGTTTTTAATGAGCGCGCTGATCGCAACGTCTGCCTGTATGGGGTTGTCCGCTTGCAGCTGTTCGCCGCAGGGCAATTCGCCCGTCGAGCCGTCGGACAATACGGACGAAAACCATATCGTAAATATAACCGCCACGAGCGAGAAGCTTTTATCGCGCGGGGCAAGCGATTTTAAGATCGTATATCCGTCCGACGCAAACAGCGAAGAGCTTATGGCTGTGAGCGAATTGCAGTTGCTTTTTCAAGAAGCGACGGATCTGAAACTCCCCACGGTTTCGGACGCCGCGATCTCGGAGTTCGATGAAGAAAACGATAAGTATATATTTATCGGCGACAACAAGTTTGCGCTCGAACAAGAATTGGTTCCCGCCGCGGAGAAATACGGCAGATCGGGTCACGTGATCAAGTCGGTAGGCGATTCGATCTTTATCTGCGGGGCGTATTCGGCGGGTACGTTGTTCGGTACGTACAGATTTTTGGGATATATCTTGAATTACGATTATTTCTATAAAGATATTTACCATATCGATACGGGCGTTGCGGATATTCCGCTTATGAATTACGACGTTTCCATTGTTTACGATATAGACTTTACCCGTTTGGTTTACGGATACACCAATAATATTCAGAACGACTTTAAACACTCCAATCAAGCAATGCAGACGACGGGTATGAACGGGCAGACGGGGCACGCCTCGGTGAATTGGTTGCCGGCAGATACTTACTTTACGCCGGGTTTGGACACGTATCATCCCGAATGGTTTGAATTAGGTACGAATAAAGACAGTTACCGTTATCAGTTGTGCTTTACCGCGCGCGGGGATTCGGAAGGGACTTACGATCTTATGGTCCAGGCGATGGCGAACAGCGCAATCGAAATTTTCAAGAAAGATCCCGACGCTTACGTGTTCGACTGTTCTATGTCAGACCGCAACGCGTGGTGCACGTGTGAGGGCTGTATGGCGGTTATAGAGAAATACGGCGCAAATTCGGCAACGGAAGTGTTGCTGCTTAACGACGTTGCCGACAAAATCGACGAGTGGATGGCTACGGACGAGGGTAAAGAGTACGCAAGAGAATATTTTATTAAGTTTTACGCTTATTTATGTATTACGCCCGCTCCTAACGCAGTTGACGACGAGATCTACCTGAGCAATAGAATCATTCCCATAATTGCGGACGTAAATATGGATATAACTTCGTCTCCGTATGCCACTTCGAATAATAACACCAGAACGATGTACGAGGGTTGGGGAAAGGTAAGTAAACATATTGCGGCTTATACGTATCTTGAAAGATACGACGAATATCTTTCGCCTATTGAAACCATCAACGATATGCAGGCGTGGTATCAGTTCTATAACGAACAGAACGTCAGCAGTATATGGAATTTGGGCAACGTCGGCGAGTTCGGTTTTGCAACCGGTTGGGGCGGCTTGGAAGTTTATCTCAACGGTAAACTGTCTTGCGACGTAAACGCAGACGTAAATTATTACATCGACAAATATTTTAAATACGTCTATAAAGACGCCGCTGATACGGTAAAACAGATCTTCAACGAATGGCGCGCGCAGGACGCGTATAACGCGTCGAAGTATCCCGATTATTTCGGCTCGACCGCAAATTATATCAATATCAACAAAGAAGAGTATTTCTCAAAGAGCGTGCTCGTACGTTGGATCGATCTTTTCGATAAAGCTCTTTCAGAAGTCGAATACTTAAAAGAAAGCGACCCCGATAAATACGCGGTTATTGAAAAAATGATCAAGGGGGAAAGGGTAGCTTACGATTATACGTATTTTATGATCTACAGATATAAGCTTCCTGCCGCCGAGCTTGTGGAACTGTGTCATACGTTCCTTGACGATCTTGAAGTCGCAGGCGTAACGCGTTACAGAGAGGCGGGCGGCGATGCAAACGATATCGCGTATATCAAGGGAATCGTAAAGGAGGTTTTGGCTCAATATGAAAAATAAATTTAGAAGAGTTCTGATTAAATTTCTTGTAGTGATGTTTGCTGTCTTTACGACGATTTCGCTTGGCTTGGTTGGGACGTCTTGCGGAAAAACGGAAGAATCGACGGAGGAAGAAAGCGCAACTTTTTCCCTGAACTATCATTTGAAGAATCTTTCTCTTTACGAAACGTTACAGCTCGAAGTCGAAGGCTTTGAAAACGTAACGTGGTCGAGCGAACCGACGGGGATCGTGTCCGTTGAAAACGGCTTGGTTACCGCAAACGCTTACGGTACGGCGAACGTGACCGCGACGAGCGGGAAAAATTCGGATACTTGTATCATCAACGTGTTGAACGAGGGAAAAGTTCCTGCGATAAAAACAAACGTAGACGACGGCGGGTTTAACTTGCTCGTAAACGATACGTATCAACTCGATTGCTCCGTAAGCTTTAACAGTCAAACGTTTTCGGACGGTACGTTCTCTTTCGTTTCGTCTGACGGCGAAACGGTTTCCGTTGACGCAAACGGTCTGATTACCGCCAAAAAACTCGGCGAAGCGGTGATCACCGTTACCGCCGAATGGAGAGACTTCGATTCCATCTATCTGGTAAAAGAAATTCCCGTTTCGGTCCACCCCGATCTTTCAATGAATCTTTCCGTCGAGGAAGACGTTATTTACACTATGGCGAGTACGATCGACGGGACAACTTATTCCGACAGAACGAAATTGTCTTATAAAGTTATTCTCGAAAGTAAAGACGTAACTTCAACCGCAAACGTGAATTGGGTGGTAAGCGATCCCGATATCGTAACGATCGACGATCTTACCGTCGTCGCACGCGGTCGGGGGACGGCGGTAATTTATTACGAATACGTTATCGACGGCAGAACTTATACGTCTTTGCCTGTCAAAGTAACCGTAAGCACACCCATCAAAACGGTTGAAGATTTGGTGGTTTATGAAATCGGTACGGAAGATTTTATTCCCGCTTCGTTGTTTGAAGGCGCTGCTTATGCGCTGAAAATCAAAGCGGCAGATTATACTCAAAATGCGGATTTTGCTTACGGAAACATTTATATTGACGTAGACACGCAAAACGGCTTTAAGGGCAAAGAGATCAACTTTACGGTAGACACTACGCTCTGTTCGTATTCCGTTGACGTGTTGTTTGTTACGCACGCTATTTCCACTGCGGACGAATTCGTCGCGTTCCTTAATTCGTACAGCGGAAACAAGTCGGGAGTAGACGCAAATATGACGAATACGTATTATGCGGTTTTGACGGAGAATATAGATTTAAGCGGCGCTACTTTGCCTTCTAAGAGTTACAATAACGACAGATTTTACGGCGTATTCAACGGCTTGGGTCATTCGCTTACGAACGTTACCGTAAATTCAACCGGCGGTATTTTCGGCGGGCTGCATTTAGGTACGATCGAAAACCTTGCCGTTATCGGCGTATCCATCACGAAAACCTATTCTTCTTATGCAATACTCGCAGGTTATTTATATCCGTCGGCGGTCGTCAGCAACGTTTACGTGAAAGCGTCGATCAACCAGCTTACGTTTTTCAGAGGTCTTTTCTATTCGGGAACAAACGGGAAAGTCTCGAACGTAATTGCAGAGCTTGAATACGGTAGTGTGAATACGGCGGATAATAAATTCGTGTTCGGCGTTTCCTCGACGGGGTTCAGTACGCCTCCCACGGAAGTATACGCTATCGGTAACGCCACCGCATATAGCGGCGTCGATAACGGTAAGGAAGAAAGCGACTTATCCGCGAATTACGACCCGGAAACGCAAGACGTAGTCTACGCGACGATCAAGGATTTTTATACGGCGAAAAAGTCGGCGATAACTGCCGAAAACGGTTTCAGCGAATACTGGAAAGCAACGGACAACGCATTTTGGTTCGGCGATAATCTGTTGTTCGTTTCCGAAGAAAACGTACTGAAAACGATCAATACTTATAGTTACAGCGACGGCTCGTGGAGTGCAGCCGAGGCAAAAGTCGATCTTGTTGAACTTCTGGGAAAAACGCCCGAAAAGCTTCTTGTCAACGGTATTGAAACGGCGATCCCTACGGACGGGAAATACGACGTATCCTCGCTTACTCCCGGCGTGGAGCACAAAATTACCGTTTCAGCGGCAGACGGCAAGCTCGTAGTGCAGCCTTTGCGAATTATATCTCACGAGATCGGTACGGCCGATGAGTTTTTGGCATTTATAGGCTCGTGGAATAACTCGACTCAAAGCGTAACCAAAACTTATTACGCTGTTCTTACGGCGAATATCGACGGCTCTACGGCAACGAATGCGAAAAACGGTATGGGACAATGCGTCGGTCAGTATCAATCAAGTAGATTTTACGGTGTATTTGACGGAATGGGATATACGGTAAGCAATATTACTATCAACAATAGTTGTCTATTCGGCGCTTTGCAAAATAACGTTACTACGGCGACGATAAGAAACGTAGCGTTTGTCAATCTTTCGGGAACGAACAAGTCTTTATTGCTCGGCGATAGTTATAGCGGTGTGGTTGAAAACGTTTACGTGCAAGGTTCTTCGGTGCATAGTACTCATAACGGCGGCGTTATTGCCAAAACGAGTAACGTGTACGTAAATAATTGCGTGTTCGACGTCGAATATGCTTCGACGTTTACGGGGACTGAAAGCTATACTGTAAACGGAGATAGTACTGCGGCAAGTACTAAATTTACGAACGTATACGCGTTGGGCAATGCAAAGCAGATACAAGCGGGCGACGAAACCGCGCCTTACGCGGCGGGCGCGCTTGCCAAAGCCGTGGCGGAAGGAGCGATCGTTTTGGATGCTACGACAGGGTTCAATTCCTGTTGGAGAGTGGTGAAAGAAGGCGATACGACTACCGTTTATTTCGGAAATAACGTCGTAGACGTTTATCAGGCGGCTTGAGGAATTTATCCACGCTGATATACATTGTTTGCAGCGAAATATTTTTACGATTATTGACAAAAGTTTGATAGATTCGCATAAAACACTATATATTTAGCAAGAAATAGGATTTACAATCTTAGTCGTATTGATGTAAAATATAAATAAAAATAGGAGAATATTATGATGAAATCAAAATTTTTGGCTTGTACTCTTGCTTCGGTCCTCTCGGCTTGTGCCTTGACCTCTTGTGACGCCGGCGTTACATACGTCCCGGAGGAAAAAGACGATACTTCTTATCTGTACATTCAAGTATATCAAGGCGGCGTAGGTTCGGCATATTTGGAAAACGTTGGAACCGCATTTGAAACTGCGTACAACGGAAAAGACGGATATTTTGCGGAAGGGAAAAGCAAGGTTGACGTCGTTGTAACGAGCTCGACTTCTTGTAACGGCAACGGTCTTTTCACAAATATCGCAAACAATAACAACAATTTGTTCGTTGCCGAGGGAATGTATTACTTGGATCTGGCTGCAAGCAATTTGCTTTACGATCTGACCGATATAATGGACGATACGCTTTCTGACGGTAAGACCATAGAAAGCAAACTTTACGAAGATCAGCAAGAAATGCTTACCGTTAAAGAAGATAAATATTTTTCTTTGCCTACGTTTGCAATAACGACGGGAATTACGATCGATGCCGAAATCTTGGAGGCGGGACTTTATTTTGCGGACGAGGGTGGTAACGACAGACTTCAAGGAAGAGTTTCCACTTACACGGGACAAACTTATAAGGGTAGGTATTTAATCAGCAGCAAAACGGATAAAAAATCCCCCGGCCCCGACGGTGAATATGATACGTACGACGATGGATATCCTTCGACTTATGAAGAATTTTTCTATCTTTTGGACTGTATGGTTCAATCGAATATCCACCCGATGCTGTTTACCGGTCAGAGTACCCATTACACCAACTATATCTTCCAGTCTTTGCTCAGCGCGAATTCTACCAAAGACGAATTAAAGGCGAATTTCTCTTTTGATTCCAAAGGCAATAAAGTCAAGGTCGTAACGGGATTTGAGGGGGATCAACCTACGATTTCGGAAGAAGTTATAACGGAGGCGAACGGATATCTTACAACGCAACAGTATAACAGATATCTTGCGCTTAAGTTTTTGAGCTGCCTTTTTAACAATAAATCGTATTATATGGAAGCATTAGGACACAACCCTGCAACGTTGGGTAACACCGAAGCGCAAAAAGTTTATGAAGAAAGTAAATTTAACGCGGCTAACGGTCACGGTAAACGTATTGCAATGCTTGTGGAAGGCGCTTATTGGTATAACGAGGCGAAAGGCGAACTCGTTGAATCGGCAGGTAAATTCGAAGGGGCGGATAATAGAAACTTTGCATATATGCCTTTGCCGTCAAAAGAAACGGGCACGGTAAACGAAAAGGAAGGGAAAACCGTTGCGCTTGCCGACGCTCTCGATTATTATCTCGTTGCAAACAACAATATTAAGGGCAACGCCGAAAAAGAAAAACTCGTTCGGGAGTTCGTCAAGTTTATGTATTCCGACGCGCAGTTGCAAAATATGACCGTAGATACCGGTATTCCTTTCGCATTGAAATACGACCTTACCGATGCGCAGTATGAAGGACTTGACAATTATAAGCAGAGCCTTTGGGACGCTTATAAATACAGTAAAGATAACGGTACTTACGTGACGCCTATGTCGGATAGCCTTATATTCTTGAATAACACCGACGTTTTCTCGTTTAAAACTACCAATAGAATGTTCCACTCTTACGTAAACGGCGTGGAAAGAAATAACGCGTATGCGGCGTTTACGCAGTATGGCGTTTCGGCAAAAGATTACTTTAAGGGGATGTGGATAAGCAGTAGCGATTGGAGCAGCAAATATTTGGGAGCGTAAAACGAAATGGCTAAGGCAAAAAAAAGGTTTTTTAACAAAAAATTATTGTTTTATTGTTGTTTGATTGCGTTTCCGCTTTTGCAGTATATCGTATTTTATATCTACGTAAATTTTAATTCGATCGTTCTGGCGTTTTCGTCTTACGACAAGGTTAACAACGTGTCGTCTTTTGCGGGATTTCAAAATTTCGTAGACGTTTTTAACGAATTTTTCAACTCGAAAGAATCCGTGAGCTTCGGTATACGTTTAAAAAATTCGTTGCTGGATTATTTGATAAAAACCGTAGTGGGAACGGGCGGAGCGTTGTTTTTCTCGTATTATATTTACAAGAAGAAGCTCGGCGGCGGTTTATTTAAAGTCATACTTTTTCTTCCGCAGGTAATTCCCGGAATCGTTTTAACGTCAATATTTCGTTTTTCCGTTGATTCGGGTATCGTCAATATTTACAATACGTTAGTGCCGGAAAGTAGTAGGATCGTATCGCTACTTTCCGATGCAAATACGGTGTACGGGACAGTTCTCTTTTACGCGCTGTTCATAAGCTTCGGTACGCAAACTATGATGTACTTAGGCGCAATGAATAAGATCAATCCGTCTATTACGGAAGCGGGACAGCTGGATGGCGTTTCCTATATGAGAGAATTTGTTTCGATCACGCTTCCTTGTATATTTTCAACGATAGCAACGTTTCTCGTAGTAGGACTTACGACGATATTTACCAGCGACCTCGGTCTGTACAGTTTCTTCTCCGGTAATGCGCCCGGTGAAGCGCAAACTTTGGGATATTATTTGTTCAGATTGACGAACGGCAATAAAACGAACCTTGCGGAATGGCCGTTTATTTCCGCAATCGGCGTTATTTTCACTTTGATCGTTGCGCCGATTACGCTTGGACTGAGAAAACTTATGGCTAAGTTTGATCCAATGAACTGATATAGGCGGTAGTATTATGAAGGGAAAAATAAAAAATAAAATATCGGCAGGTGTGATAATCACCGGAGTAATATTGGTTCTTTATACCGCTATTATGGCGTTCTTTATATATTGGGCGGTGATGACTTCCTTAAAAACAAACGACGATTTCGTTATCGGTAAAAATTACTTGAGTATTCCGAAAACGCTTGACGGGCAATCTCTTGCGCCGTGGGAATGGGAATGGAGCAATTTCGCTACGATCGTTCAGTTTTTTGACGTTGAAAACGTATTCCGAAACGGCAGGATGATAGCCTCGATCCCCTTTGGAACGCAAGCGCTTTATACGGTAATGTATGCCGTCGGATGTGCATTTTTGAGTACGCTTATTCCTTGTATCGTTTCTTATGCGACTTCTAAGTTTAATTATAAATTTAACGTTATACTTGACGGGATATGTATCGTTACGATGATCATACCTATCGTAGGATCGCAGGTTTCTATGATCTCGTTGCTTAACGATTTGAACCTTTATGATAGTTTTATAGGTCTGTATTTGATGAAATGCCACTATGCAAATATGTATTATTTGATGTTCTCGGCTATCTTCAAAGGAGTATCCAAAGAGTATTACGAAGCGGCGTACATAGACGGAGCAAGCGAATTTTCTGTTATGATTAGAGTTGCTATGCCTTTGGTCGCCTCGTCTTTTGGACTTATTTTCCTTATGTTTTTCATTCAATTTTGGAACGATTATACGACGCTTATGCTGTATGCGCCTTCGCATCCGACCATTTCTTACGGTTTATACAGGGTTATGACGGATTCTCCCGGTGGAACGGCAAGAGGATATACGACCGTGCGTATGGCAGGTTGCGTAATAATCGTTATACCCGTAATTGCAATTTTCCTTATTTTCAGAAATAAAATTATGGGAAATTTAACGATCGGCGGTGTAAAAGAATAAAGCAAATTGTTCCCCGTTACGAGAAAAGTAACGGGGAAAATTATTAGAAGCTTATTTTAGGGCAAATAAATATTTAAAAATGATTTGCAGTCAGGGATGGTAAAGATATGATAATAAAGGAAGCTGATTTTAACGGTTTAAGATATAAAATTGCGTATCCGAATAATTTGGTCCGGACAAAGCGGTATCCGATTATATTTTATATGCACGGCGCGGGTGAACGCGGTGACGACTTGAATTTGATCGACGTTTACGGGGTTTTTCGGGAGATCAAAGAGGGGAAAGAATTTGAATTTATTTGCGTCGCTCCGCAATGCGACAAGGATATAGTTTGGTACGATAAACTTCCTCTCGTTAAAGAGTTTATTCTGGATTTTTTGAAAAACGATTACGTGGATAAAGAAAAAGTCTTTTTAACGGGGATAAGTATGGGCGGATATATGTCTTGGCAACTTTTAATGTCGCTACCCGAAGTTTTTAAAAAAGCAATAATTTTTTGCGGCGGCGGTATGTATTGGAATGCAAGGCGGATAAAGGCAGAAGTATGGGCTTTTCACGGAAGAAAAGATAAAACGGTTTTACTCGAAGAAAGCGTAAAGATGGTTGACGCGGTAAATAATTCGGGCGGTAAAGCCCGTTTAACCGTTTACGACGACGCAGAACATAACTGTTGGACGGAAACTTACAGAAAACGGGAAATTTACGATTGGTTGCTTACGGAATAGAAACGAGGGAGTTTAAGAATAAATCGAAACGTAATAGAGATTAAAAGAGGGACGAAAAATGAGTAAGATTTATATGCGTTTTCCGCAATTTAAAGAAAAGGCGGTAACGCTCAGTTACGACGACGGCGTACGGCAAGACAAAAAGCTTATCGCTATTATGAAAAGGAACGGGTTAAAAGGAACGTTCAATCTGAACAGTAATATGTTCGCACGCGATTATAACGGCGAAACTCGGGGACGAATGAGCGTGAAAGAAGCGGTGGAGTTGTATTTGAATTCCGATATGGAGGTTGCGGTTCACGGTGCGAATCATATGTCGTTGACTCTTGTGGACGAACTTATGGCTTTGAACGACGTATTGGAAGACAGAAAAAGCTTGGAAAAGACGTTCGGAGGTATCATAAAAGGTATGGCCTACGCCTACGGGGCGTACAACGATTCCGTCGTTGATATGATCAAAAAATGCGGAATAAAGTATTCGCGGGTGACGGAAACGACGGAGGGATTTTCATTGCCGACCGATTGGCTTCGTTGGGCGGGCACTTGTCACCATAATTGTCCGCGTATGATGGAGTTGGCGCATAAATTTATCGAGGGCCCTCAAAGTTCGCATTATTGGTTCAATCGTCCTAAATTATTTTATCTATGGGGGCATAGTTATGAATTTGATAATAACGATAATTGGAACGTTATCGAAGAATTTGCCGAATACATAGGCGGGCGCGAAGATGTCTGGTATGCTACGAACGGTGAAATATACGAATACGTGCAAGCTTGCGATCGGTTAGAGTTCAGCGCAGAAGCGAACTGCGTATATAATCCAAGCTGTTTGGACGTATATATTGAGTGTTTCGGGAAGAAATATCTTATTCCGTCGGGGAAAACGATTTATTTAATAGAAAAATAATATTTTATAATGAAAAGGTTAGTAATGACAGGGAGGGTTTCGTCTTTGAAAATCAACGCTTCACTTTTAAAAAATACCGTTGCGGCAGAAAACCAAACTCGCGAAACGTTCAAAATATTTGAAAATAGCAACGCCGAAAAAAGAGTTTTGTTTTTGGGAAATTCTATCACGTTACACGAAAAAAAAGCGTCTATCGGATGGAACGTTAATTGGGGAATGGCGGCAAGCGCCGAAGAAAAGGATTACGTTCATATCGTTTTGAAGGAGTTAAAGAAAAAGTATGGCGAAATCAGTTATTGTATCGCCAATATCAGCAAATGGGAAAGGCTTTATTGGGAGGAAGACGTTATTCGAAAATTCAGTGAAGCGAAAGACTTTAACGCCGATACCGTTATCTTTCGTTTCGGGGAAAATATACCACGGAATTCCTTTGAAGAATATCCCTTGATAGAATATTTACGCAAGTTCGTTACGTATTTTACGCAAAGAGCCCAAAAGGTAATTATAACGGATATGTTTTGGGAATACAGCGACATATGCGATTCTTTGAAACGAGTTGCACGGGAAAACGGCTATGAGTTCGTTGTGATTTCGGATCTCGGCTATCAAAATGAAAATAAAGCCGTCGGATTATTTGAATGCGCGGCCGTTGCTGAGCACCCGGGAGATTTGGGGATGAAAAGAATTGCAGAAAGAATCCTTGAAAAATTTAGTTGAAAAATTTTGGGGTATTGTCGAAAATCAGAGAAGACGGGTAATAAGTGGTATAAAAAGACAGGTGCAATTTTTGAATTTTTCGATAGTTTTTCACAAGACGCACATAGATATTTACATTCTATTGCAAAATCAGATGGAGTAGATGTTAAAGCAGTAAATCTTCGGCGTACGTAGCTTAAGAACACGTTATTTGAATATACTTGATGATATGACTACGTATTCGTTTGAATTCAATGAATAAGATGATGAAAATACAAAGCATAGAAGAATATGCCATAAGTCACGTGGACGAATTGTTGGCTCTTGTAAAGAATTTGTGCGCAATTCCGTCGCCTACGCACCACGAAGAACAACGCGCTTTGTTTTGTAAAAATTGGTGGGATGCTATGGGCGCAAAGAACGTGTACATAGACGAGGCAAAAAATACCGTTTTTCCTTTCTGCGATAAAGGTCGTGACGTGATACTGTTTATGGCGCATACCGATACGGTTTTCCCCGATACGCAGCCTATGCCGTATTATGAAAAGGACGGAAAAATATTTTGCCCCGGAATCGGCGACGATACCGTAAATTTAGCAATTTTATTGTTGGCGTCGCGTTATATGCAAGAACAGGAAAAAGAGCCTAAATACGATATTATTTTTGTTGCAAACGTCTGCGAAGAGGGTTTAGGCAATTTGAAAGGCTGTCGCACGATTATGGACAAATACGGCGCGCGCGTAAAAGAAGTCATTTCCTTTGATTTAGGGTTGGATACTGTATTTACAAAAGCGGTAGGCTCGGCAAGGTACAAAATTAAAATCCGTACGGCGGGCGGACATTCTTGGAATGATTTTGGCGAACGCAACGCAATTCACGAGACCGCGCTGCTTATTAAAAAGTTATACGAACAGGAATTGCCTAACAAAACGGCAGGAAAAACAACGTATAACGTAGGAATGATTTCGGGCGGAACGTCGGTGAATACGATTGCGCAGTATGCCGAATTTTTGTATGAATATCGTTCGGAATCCTCCGTTTGTATGGAAAAGATGAAAGAGAATTTAACGAGTGTTCTCGACGGGTTTAAAGATAACGAAATACAGATAGAAATAGAAGAACTCGGCGTGCGCCCGGGAATGGGGACTTGTCGGGACGAAGTAAGACAAGAACAGTTGATTTTTCGCGCAGAAAAAATCATAAAAAGCGTTACGGGGAAACAGCCGAAACGCTTATCGGGCTCTACCGATTGTAACATACCGTTTTCTTATGGTATCCCCTCGGTATGTTTTGGATTGGCGGAAATGGGTGGAACGCACACGCGAGAGGAGTATATTGAAAAGGAGAGCGTCGGTTTGGGATTGCAAGTAGCATTGCGGTTTGTTTCCGAGTACTTGATATAAGTGACGGCACCGAATAAAAAATAATAAGGCGAATAGAAATGGAAAAAGTATTTGATACACACGTGCATTATAGCTTTGATATTCCGAGGAAATAAATTTTAAAGGTGAAAATAATCAAACTTTGCCTCAAAAAAGTTGCGCTTTAAAGGGTTTTATGTTAGAATAAGGGAAGAAATGCGGCGAGGCTTTATTCCTATCAGATAAAAAAGAAGAGTTCGTTTATGCGGACGCGCGGTTTAAAACGGCAAAAGCGCCCGATTTCGGTTCGGAAGATTTTATCAAAGTATTGAATATGAATTCTATGCTTTCCGAGGATTATTCGGAAACGGAGTTTTTAGTATAGGAATAAAGACCAACGGGAGGTCAAAAGTGGCGATAAGTACGATGAATTTAATGGAAACGGAAACGATTTTTTGCGTTTGCGAAGCGGAGGGCTTTCAAGACGAATATACCGTTACCGAAACCCCAAAAGGTTATATCGTCCGTCGGACGGTGAAAAATATTTCAGAAAAAACGCTTAAATTAAAGGAATTAAAGAGCGAGCTTTGCGGTATTTCGTTTGGAGGCGAGCCGCAAGAGGATTATTATTACGCTAACGAAAACGCACGGCTTTTTTGCAATTTGACCGTGCCTTTGGATTATAACCGTTTAGACGATAACGCAAAAGACAATGAAAAATTTGCTTTGCCCGTGGACAGGCGTTGGTGCGACCCCGGCGTACAAGCGGGCAGAATTTGCTCGTCGCCCTATCAGCCCTTTCCCGCGGTTTTAATAAGTAATTATAAAGCTGATAAAGGAATCGTTTGCGGTAGTTTATCGCAGGACGTTTTTTATCATTCGTTCGAGGTCGGGCATAAGGACGGCAAGGCGTATTTGGAAATTTATTCGTCGTTTAAAGATATTGGCTATCGCGAAGTACAAGCGGGGGAAGAACTCGTAGATATTTTCTATATCGGTGAAGCGGACTGCGCGGACGATATCAATCAGATTTTTGAGAATTATACCGCTGTTTTGCGGCGGTTTTTAAAGAATAATCAAGGCGCAAAGGAAACGAACCGCCACTCGCTTGTTTGGGATAGTTGGAACGACGGAATTTACCGCGACGTATCGGAAGAAATGCTCTTAAAAGAGGCGCGCGCGGTTAAGGCTTTGTTTCCGACGGTGGAATGGCTTCAGCTTGACGACGGATATTCGAGCTATTGTCACGAGAACGTGGATCTGGACGCGCACGGATTAGGCGTTCCGTACGAGGGAGCCGAGGGGATTGATAAAGTAAAATTCCCCAACGGCTTGAAAGGTTATACGGATAAGATCAAGGAGATCGGCTTAAAGCCTGCGATATGGATAGGCGGATTTTGCCCCGTCAAAACGAAGATTTATCAAGAGCGCCCCGAATGGTTTATCGATTACACCTATCGTATCGATTGGACGCAGCCTTTGGACGTAAGTCAGGGGCAGGTACGCGATTATATGTGTTATGCTTTGGATAAGCTGGTCGTAGAATACGGTTTTGAGGGCGTAAAACACGATTTTTGGAGCTATGCGTTCGAGGATAGGCACGATTTATTGAAAAATAAGGATAAATCGGGCTACGAATACCGCGAATGGTGGCATAAAGAGCTTCGTAAACGCTTACCTGCCTACGGGTATTTGGAAACGGGTTGCGACGTGAGTATGGGTAATCCGTTTATCGGAGAATATTTTAATAATTACCGTTTCGGGTTAGACGTAGGCGCGGGACACTGGAATAATATTAAAACGAGTATGTTTTGGAGCGTTGCCGTTTTATCGCCGCATACGGGCGATTTGTTTATCCCGAACAGCGATTCTATCGGATTATTGCCGGGGCTTGGAGACGAAGATTTTATGTTCGTGGTCAACTGGCAGATCATCACGCGCACGCTCGTGGAAATTTCGGGGCGCTTCTCGCGGGTGGACGAAAACAATCCACGCTTAAAAATTTTGCAACGCGCCGTACAATATTTAAACAACGGTGAAAACGTATATTTCGCAAAATACGACTATCGGCAAAAAGGCGTGACTCTGCCCGAGATTATCTATATAGATTCGGCGTTCGATTGCAAGGATACAGGGTATAAAACGGTTGCTGTTTTTAATAGTGCCGAGGAAATGAAAGAGATTCGTTTTACGCCCGCAGATATAGGGTTGACGGACGGCGAACGGGAAGTAGAGTACGTATGGGAGAATAAACGCGAGGTCCTCGACTCGTTTGAATTTATGTTAAAACCTCACCAAAGTATATTACTAAAAATTAAAAAATAATATAATAGTTGCAGGATTTTTTTGTATGGAAGCAAAAAAATTCTGCATTTTATATATTGGATAATAAAGCGGTTGCGGGCGTTTCTGTCTGTCTACGAGGCGTACGTTGCCGCGTGGCAAGAAAAGTAACGGAAGAAGAACCGTATAGAAACGACGGGGAAAGGGTACGAAAAAAAATAAAAGGCGATCCGTAAGCGCGTTAGCGCGGATCGTCTTTTTTTTCGTAAACCGTTATTATATGGAATAGTCGTCGCCGTTCGCCGTCAGTTCGGCTAACGTGATGCCGTCTAAATAACCGTTGATCGCGTCGTTCAAGCCCTTCCATACGGGTAAAGTTTTACATTCGGCGCTCTTGTTGCAGGGCTGAGCGCCTTCTTTCAAACACGCAACGGGGGACAGCGAACCTTCCGTCAAGCGCAAAATGCTCCCGATCGTATACTCTTCGGGTGATTTCGTGAGCTTATATCCGCCGCCTTTGCCGCGGAGTCCGCTTAAAAGATTTCCGCGCGTTAAGATCACGAGAATACTTTCCAGATATTTTTCGGAAATTTCTTGGCGACGGGCGATTTCGTCTAAACGTATATAATTCCCGTTGCCGTGTTCCGCGATGTCGATCATTACGCGCAATGCGTACCTTCCTCTCGTTGAGATCATTTTTTTCCTCCGATTTTTTCGATTTTTTCTATTATATCAAAAATTTTTTAAAAAATCAAGCAAAATACCCCTAAAACCTATTGACAAAGTAGGTTAAAAGTGTTATAATTCTTTCAACATATCAAAAAGGTAGGTTGAAAGTATGGTAAATTTCTTTGAAATACTCGTACGTCACAATTTCAGATTCGGGCGAATGTGTAACGTTGCAAAAGAGAAATATATATATTATAGAAGTAAGACGAAAAAATAAAAAAACAAAAAAGGAGAAAACGATTATGTCTGAATATAAATTTGAAACTTTGCAACTTCACGTAGGGCAGGAAACGCCCGATCCCGCGACGGACGCTCGCGCGGTACCCATTTATGCCACCACCTCTTACGTATTTAAAAACAGCGAACACGCGGCGGCTCGTTTCGGGCTTGCCGACGCAGGAAATATCTACGGCAGACTTACCAACACCACGCAAGACGTTTTTGAAAAACGTATCGCGGCGCTCGAAGGGGGCGTAGCGGCTTTGGCTCTTGCCTCAGGCGCTGCGGCAATTACTTATACTTTACAGGCTTTGGCACAAAACGGCGGTCATATCGTCGCGCAAAAGACGATCTACGGCGGCAGTTATAATCTGCTTGCACACACGCTTCCCAATTTCGGCATTACGGCAAGCTTCGTCAATATACACGATCTTGCGGAGGTAGAAAAAGCCATTCAGCCGAACACGCGCGCGATTTATATAGAAACGCTCGGGAATCCCAACAGCGATATTCCCGATATCGACGCGGTGGCGGCGCTTGCGCATCGATACGGCTTGCCGCTCGTGGTAGATAACACGTTCGGTACGCCTTATCTTCTCCGTCCGATCGAACACGGTGCGGATATCGTCGTACATTCGGCGACCAAATTCATTGGCGGTCACGGCACGACGCTCGGCGGCGTGATCGTGGATTCGGGTAATTTTGATTGGGAAAAATCTGGTAATTATCCCGCGATCTCTGCCCCCAACCCCAGCTATCACGGCGTATCGTTTACCAAAGCCGTAGGCGCGGCGGCGTTCGTTACCTATATCCGCGCGATACTTTTGCGCGACACGGGCGCGACGATCTCTCCGTTTGCGGCGTTCCTTTTGTTGCAGGGGACGGAAACTCTTTCTCTGCGCCTTGAAAGACACGCGGAAAACGCGAAAAAGGTCGTGGAGTTTTTGGCGAAGCATCCGCAGGTGGAAAAGGTCAATCACCCGTCTTTGCCCGATCATCCCGATCACGGGTTGTATGAAAAATATTTCCCGAACGGCGGCGCGTCTATCTTTACGTTTGAGATCAAGGGCGGACAAAAGGAAGCGCATAAATTTATCGACAGCTTGAAGATCTTCTCGCTCCTTGCCAACGTTGCCGACGTAAAGAGCCTCGTGATCCACCCCGCGACGACCACCCACAGTCAGCTTTCCGCGGAAGAACTTGCCGAGCAGAATATCAAACCGAACACGATCAGACTTTCTATCGGTACGGAACATATAGACGATATTATCGCAGATCTTGAAAACGGCTTCAACGCCGTAAAGGAGGCTTAAAAATGGCTAAAATTTATCAATCGGCAGATCAACTTATCGGAAGAACCCCTTTATTGGAACTCACCAATATTGAAAAGAAATACGGCTTGAAGGCGAAAATCTTTGCCAAACTCGAATATTTTAACCCCGCAGGCTCGGTAAAAGACCGTATTGCAAAAGCGATGATAGACGCCGCGGAAGAGAGCGGAAAACTCTGCCCCGCCTCGGTCATTATCGAACCGACTTCGGGGAATACGGGTATCGGTCTGGCGTCCGTGGCGACGGCGCGAGGGTATCGTATCATTCTCGTTATGCCCGAAACGATGTCGGTAGAGCGCAGACAGCTTATGAAAGCGTACGGCGCAGAGCTCGTTTTGACGGAAGGCGCAAAGGGTATGAAAGGTGCGATCGCAAAAGCGCAGGAGCTCGCGGCAGAGATCCCGAATAGTTTCGTGCCCGGGCAATTCACCAACCCCGCAAACCCCAAAACGCACAGAGAGAATACGGGTCCCGAAATTTACGAAGATACCGACGGGCACGTGGATATTTTCGTTGCGGGCGTCGGTACGGGCGGTACGGTGACGGGCGTCGGCGAATATTTGAAATCCAAAAATCCGAACGTCAAAGTGGTGGCGGTAGAACCTGCGACTTCTGCGGTGCTTTCCACGGGCGTTGCGGGACCGCATAAGATACAAGGGATCGGCGCAGGCTTCGTGCCCGAGGTCCTGAATACGAAGATCTACGACGAGATCGTTACCGTTTCGAACGAAGACGCGTTTGCGACGGGAAAACTCATCGGCAAAAGCGAAGGCGTGCTGGTCGGTATTTCCTCCGGCGCGGCGGCTTGGGCGGCGATCGAGCTTGCGAAACGCCCCGAAAACGCAGGCAAAAATATCGTAGTATTGCTTCCCGACACGGGGGACAGGTATTTGTCCACGCCGCTTTTCGCGGATTAAAGATAAGGCGATCGTCGGCACCTGTTTTTACGACAGGTGCCTTTGATCGTAACAGGAGAAAAAATTATGGACTATAAAAGGATCTTAACGATACAGGATATTTCCTGCGTGGGGCAATGTTCGCTTACGGTGGCGCTTCCGATCTTGTCCGCTTGCGGCCACGAGACCTGCATTTTACCTTCTGCCGTCTTATCTACGCATACGGCGGGATTCAGCGGTTTTACCTTTCGCGATCTCACGGACGATATACCGTCCATACAGGCGCATTGGCAGAAAGAGGGGATCAGTTTCGACGGTATTTATACGGGATACCTCGGCAGCACGAAACAGGTCGGTTACGTAAAAAATATTTTGGATACGATGGGCGTAGACGGTGCCGTGAAGGTCGTCGATCCCGCCTTTGCGGATAACGGTAAGCTGTATCCCATTTTCGATACCGTTTACGTGGAAGCGATGAAAACGCTCTGCCCGTCCGCGGATATCCTGCTCCCGAATATCACCGAGGCTTGTTTTCTCGCAGGCGTGGAATATAAAGAAGTCTACGACGAAAACTATATCAAAGAACTTCTTGACTCTTTAAGCAAATTAGGGTGCTCGACCATCGTTTTAACGGGCGTCGGATACCAAAGCGAAAAGACGGGCGTGGTCGTTTACGAAAGCGGAAAGCTCAGTTATTACGAGCATAAGCGTATCGCAAAAGGCTGCCACGGTACGGGCGACGTGTACGCTTCGGCATTTACGGGCGCGTTATTAAAGGGAAAAACGATTTTCGAAGCCGCGAAGATCGCCGCCGATTATACCGTACTTTGTATTGAAAATACGCAAGGCGATCCCAAGCATTGGTACGGCGTAAAATTCGAAACGGCTTTATCGGAATTGCTCGGTATGCTTTGATCGATTGGAGAGAAAATGAGAAGAATCTATTTAGACAACGCAGCTACGACGAAAACGAGTAAAACGGTTATCAAGGCGACGTTGCCGTATATGGAAGAAATATACGGCAATCCGTCGAGCTTACATTCCGCGGGGCAAAAAGCCGCGGAAGCGCTTGCAAACGCAAGAAACACCGTCGCCGCGTACCTGGATGCCTCGGAGCGGGAAATCACGTTCACTTCGGGCGGCAGCGAAGCGGACAACCAAGCCATTCTTTCAGCAGCTGCGATCGGCGTGCGAAAAGGGAAAAAACACGTCGTTTCCACGGCGTTTGAGCACCACGCCGTTTTGCATACGCTGGAAAAGCTCAAAAAACAAGGCTTTGAGGTCACTCTTTTACCCGTGTCCGAAAACGGGCTTATCACGGCAAAGCAGGTGGAAAACGCGATTCGCCCCGATACTTGCCTCGTTACGGTGATGTATGCGAATAACGAGATCGGAACGATCCAACCGATTGCCGAGATCGGCGCGGTTTGCCGCGAAAAGGGCGTGATCTTTCATACCGACGCGGTACAAGCCGTCGGGCATTTGCCTATCGACGTACAAAGGGAAAATATCGATATGCTGTCCCTTTCCGCGCATAAATTCCACGGACCGAAAGGCGTGGGCGCACTTTACGTGCGTAAAGGTATACCGCTCACGGGTCTGATCGAGGGCGGCGCGCAGGAGAGAGGGAAACGCGCGGGAACGGAAAATATTCCCGCGATCGTCGGGATGGCGGTTGCGCTCGAAGAAGCTTGTAAAAATAGGGCAAAGAGTTCTGAAAAACTTAAAAAACTTCGGGATATGCTGATCGACGGACTTTCCAAGATCCCGCACTCCGTATTGAACGGCGACAGGGAAAAGCGTTTGCCTGCAAACGTAAGCTTTTGTTTTGAAGGAATAGAGGGAGAATCTCTTTTACTATTGCTCGACGATAAAGGGATCTGCGCGTCGTCGGGATCGGCGTGTACGTCGGGTTCGCTCGATCCGAGCCACGTTCTGCTCGCGATCGGAAGAGTACACGATATCGCGCACGGCTCCCTCCGTTTGACTCTTTCGGAGGAGAATACGGAAGAAGAGATCGAATATACGATCGAAGCGGTAAAAGAGGTCGTGGCGTATCTGCGGGGTATGTCGCCTATCTGGCGGGATCTGATGAACGGCAAAAAAGAATTTATCATTAAGTGAGGAAACAAGATGGCGTTGTATAGCGAAAAAGTAATGGATCATTTCCGCAATCCCAGAAACGTCGGCGTTATAGAAAACGCGGACGGGGTGGGTGAAGTCGGTAATGCAAAATGCGGGGATATTATGAAAATATACCTCAAAATCGAAAACGATCTGATCGTAGACGTGAAATTCGAAACGTTCGGTTGCGGCAGCGCGATCGCTTCCAGCTCGATGGCGACGGAGCTTATCAAAGGCAAACCCCTTTCCGAGGCGCTCGCATTGACGAATAAGGCGGTAGCCGAAGCGCTCGACGGGCTTCCCAACCATAAATTGCATTGTTCCGTTTTAGCGGAAGAGGCGATCAAAAAGGCGATTCAGGATTATTACGAGAAAAACGGAATAGAATACGACGAAACGAAATTCCCCGATTGTGAAAATTGCAGTCATTGTTCTTCGCATTGAGAAAAATTATTGATTTTTTCATATAGAAGTGGTATAATAAGAAAAAATAAGGCGAAAAGGCTGAAACGAACGTATGAAGATCAAAGATTTACTTGCAAAAGAAACGCTGTCGCTCTCCTTTGAGGTGTTCCCGCCCAAAACGGAAACGGGTTTCGACAGCGTAAAAACGGCGACGGAAGAGATCGCAAAGCTCCGTCCGTCCTTTATGAGCGTGACCTACGGCGCGGGCGGCGGTACGAGTAAATATACTCTCGATATCGCGAAAAATATCAAGGAACTGTACGGCGTTCCGACTTTGGCGCATTTGACCTGCGTTTCTTCCTCCAAAGAAACGGTACGGCGAAAGATCGAAGAGATCAAAACCGCGGGCATTGAAAACGTGATGGCGCTTCGCGGAGATATCCCCGCAGGGCTTGAAACAGCGGATAGAAGCGAATGGGACTATAAACACGCGATCGAACTCGTTCGGGAACTGAAATCGGCAGGGGATTTTTGTGTCGGCGGGGCGTGTTATCCCGAAGTACACCCCGAAAGCGCGAACCAAAAAGAAGATATTCGGTATTTGAAAGAAAAGGTAGACGCGGGTTGCGATTTTTTGACGACGCAGATGTTTTTCGATAATAACCTTTTATATAATTTCTTGTATAAGATCCGCGAGGCGGGGATCACCGTGCCCGTTATGCCGGGAATAATGCCTATCACCAACGCAAACCAAGTGGCGCGGGCGATCAAGCTTTCCGGCTCGTTTATGCCGCAACGCTTTAAGAGTCTCGTGGACAAATTCGGGAATACTCCCGATGCGATGAAACAGGCGGGAATAGCCTACGCGACCGATCAGATCATAGACCTTTTTGCAAACGGTATCAAGAACGTACACGTTTATTCTATGAATAAACCCGACGTGGCGCAAAAAATCCAAAGTAATCTTTCGGATATTTTGGGCAAATGAGCGTCGTCACGAAAACTTATCAAGCTCCGCCCTTTTGCGAAAGGGAAATTTTAAGATACGCAGGCTGTAAAACGGCGAACGAGGAAACTCTTTCTTTGCTTGCTTCCTGTTTGGAAGAGGTAAAAGAAAAACTCGTCTACAAAGTATGCTATCGGGAATTTTCTCTGCGTATTTCGGCGGATATTTGCGATTTCGGGGCGTTTCGGGTACGGTCCACGCATCTTGCCCGTAACCTTGCAGGCTGTGAAAAGGCAATCGTTTTCGCGGCGACCGTAGGGGTGGAGATGGATAGGCTGATCGCAAAATACGGTCGGCTTGCGCCGTCGAAGGCGCTCGTAATGCAAGCGATAGGCGCGGAACGTATCGAGGCGCTATGCGACGCTTTCTGCGAAGATATCAAACAGGAAAAACGGACGGCGTTAAAGCCGCGTTTCGGCGCGGGGTACGGCGATTTACCGCTCGATACGCAAAAACAGATCGTCGCGGTTTTGGATTGCCCCAAAAGAATCGGCGTTTGTTTGAACGAAAGTATGTTGATGTCGCCGTCGAAATCGGTGACGGCGTTTTTGGGTTTGACCCATACCGTGTACGCGACGAGTGCGCAAAAATGCGTTTTTTGCGATAAAAAAGACTGCGGTTTCAGGAGTGAACAATGAATTTTTCCGCATATTTAAAAAAGAATATCGTTTATCTGGACGGGGGTATGGGAACGCTTTTGCAGGAGCGCGGTTTAACGGTGGGGGAACGCCCCGAACGTTGGAATCTTACGCACGCCGAAACGATCACAGAGATACACAAAGCGTATTTCGACGCGGGGAGTAACGTGGTTTGCACCAACACGTTCGGCGCAAACGCTCTGAAATTTTCCGAAACGGAACTTGAAGAAATTATCAAAGCGGCTTTTGAAAATGCAAAAACCGCAAGGGCGCAAAGTATTGCGCCGCAGGAAAAATTCGTCGCGCTCGATATCGGTCCGTCGGGAAAGCTGCTCCGCCCTTACGGAGATCTGGATTTTGAGGACGCCGTTGCGCTGTTTGCAAAAACGGTCAGGCTCGGCGTAAAGTACGGCGCAGATCTGATTCTCATCGAAACGATGAACGATTCTTACGAAACGAAAGCCGCGCTTCTTGCCGCAAAAGAAAACTGCGATCTGCCCGTGCTCGTTTCCAACGCTTACGGCGAGGACGGAAAGCTGATGACGGGCGCAACGCCTGCCGCGATGGTCGCGATGCTCGAAGGTCTGGGGGTGGACGCGCTCGGTGCGAACTGTTCTTTAGGACCTAAACAACTTCGCGGGGTAGTGGAAGAGCTGCTTGAAAACGCTTCCGTTCCCGTGCTTTTAAAACCCAACGCCGGACTTCCGAGATCGGTAGACGGCAAAACGGTATTCGACGTGACGGCGGAAGAATTTTCAGACGAAGTAGCGGCGCTTATACAAAAGGGCGTGCGCGTAGTCGGCGGCTGTTGCGGCACTACGCCCGAATATATCCGAATGCTTGCGGAAAAAGCCAAGGAGTATACGCCCGTTCCCGTGCTTGATAAAAATATAACGGTCGTATCGTCGTATACGCACGCGGTAAAATTCGGCGATAGCCCCGTTTTGATCGGCGAGCGGATCAATCCGACGGGCAAAAAACGGTTTAAGCAAGCTCTGAAAGAAAACGATATCAATTACATTTTAAGCGAGGGCGTCGAGCAACAGGAACGGGGGGTACACGTACTCGACGTGAACGTGGGTTTGCCCGAGATCGACGAACCTGAAATGCTCAAAACCGTCGTTTGCGAATTACAGGCGGTGATCGACCTGCCGTTACAGATCGATACTTCGGATATCGCGGCGATGGAGATCGCATTGCGCCGTTATAACGGTAAGGCGGTCGTTAATTCCGTCAACGGCAAAAAAGAGAGTATGGAAGCGGTGTTTCCGCTTGCGAAAAAATACGGCGGCGTGGTGGTCGCTTTAACGTTGGACGAGAACGGGATCCCCGAAAATGCAGGGGGCAGGGTTGAGATCGCCGAAAAAATTTTAAAAACCGCCGAACGCTACGGAATCGAAAAAAAGAATATCGTGTTCGATACGCTTGCAATGACGATCAGCGCCGATACTTCTGCTGCGACAGCGACGCTGACGGCTTTAAAACGCATAAAAAACGAGCTTGGTTGTCGTACTTCGCTCGGCGTTTCCAACGTTTCGTTCGGGCTTCCAAATCGCGACGCGGTGAATTCCACTTTTTTTGCGTTGGCTTTGGAAAACGGACTATCCGCGGCGATAATGAATCCTTATTCCGCGGATATGATGAAAACGTATTATACGTATAAAGCGCTCAAAGGTTTGGACGAGAATTGCTCGGAATATATCGAAAAGGCAGCCTCGTTCGCGGCGGTCGTAAGCGCGCCGATTACGATAGAGCCGACGAATGCCGAAGCGTTTAAATCCGAATTGCAACGCGCGGTAATAAAAGGCTTTAAAGAGAAAGCGGGCGCGATCACGAAAGAGCTTTTGAACAGCGTGCCGCCGCTCGAAATCGTGAATCAAGAAATTATTCCCGCACTCAACGTCGTAGGCGAGGGCTTTGAGAAAAAAACGGTGTATCTCCCCCAACTTTTGATGAGTGCGGAAGCCGCGAAAAGCGCGTTTGAAGAGATCAAATCGGCGGTCGCGGGAGAAGGCTCGAAGTCGGTACAAAAAGCTACGTTCGTGATCGCTACCGTACAGGGAGATATTCACGATATTGGAAAAAATATCGTCAAATTACTGCTTGAAAACTACGGCTTTGACGTCGTGGATCTGGGCAAAGACGTACCGATCGAAAGAATCGTGGAAACGGTGGTGGAGCGCCGCGCGCCTCTCGTTGGGTTAAGCGCGTTGATGACTACGACCGTACCGGCTATGGAAGAAACGATCAAGCGGCTCCGTATCGCCGCACCTTGGAGTAAGATCGTCGTCGGCGGCGCGGTTTTAACGCAGGAGTACGCGGACAAGATCGGCGCGGATAAATACGCAAAAGACGCGATGGAAACGGTACGGTTCGCCGAACGGGCTTTTGGGAAGTTTTCCCGTAAGGGCTTATCGCCACAAGGGAATAAGCTTGACGAATAAAATAAGATATGATATAATAGGGTTGTACTGTTTTCGGTACAACCTTTATGCTATCATAAAAGAAAACGGCTTAAATATCGGGCGTATTTCCAACCGCTTGCCGTATATATTTGACGATAAAGCCGAAGAAATCGTTTTTGAATCGCGAAATTCCGCGGCAGATATGATAAATAACGCGATAGACTGGTTTGGAAACGGCGTGAAAATGGAACGAACGGACGAGGGGAATATTCGGTTCAGTGTATACGCAAGCCCGCGCGCAATGCGGTTTTGGATTTTGCAGTTTGGAAGATACGTTAAAGTATTGCAACCGCAGTCGCTTTGTGAGATAATAAAAGAAGATATAGCGGAAATGAAAAAATTGTATGAGGAATAAAGGAGCGAACGATATGTTAAAGAATAATTATAAAGAAGTGGAGAATCGCTTGGATAAAGCGTTTTTGTCGTTTATCGGTCGCGGTCAAGACGAGGATTTTTCTTATGAAACGAGAAACAGGGTTTATCAAGAAACAAAACAGACGAATATACCCGTTATCGGTTTGCAGGCAGACGGCATTATCAACGATAAATATTATGGACAAAACGGTATTCCCAAAATTCTTATTTTAATGTATGAATCTTATCGTATTGACGACGGGAATTTAAATTATATTTGGAATGAAGCGGCTTGGTTACGCGATATGCAAAAACCAAAAAGAATGTTCGGAGTCATTCATAAATGGGTAGAAAAACTGTTTGGTGAATTGGGATTTTTGATAAGTGAAAAGAAGGATAATTTACTTAATTATTGTGCTTGGATGAATATTTCCAAGCTTGGTAGAAAGACTCCGAAAATGGATTGGAGAATTTTGAAACGATTAGTGGAGAGTAAAACGGGAAAATGTGAGGATTCAAAAGTTTACCCCCAATGTGCGGAAAAATTGACCGAGCAATTTTTAGCGTATAATCCCGATATTGTTATTTGTGGAAATACGGAATGGCTATTATATAGCTTTTTGAATAATGCAAGGCAAAAAGGATTGATTTCCGAGAGGGATGAAATAAATAGAAATTTGCATTTTTTCACTTATAAAGTCCAAAATAAGGAAATTGCGGTTTTTGATGCGTATCACCCTTCTGCTTGGTCGCGAAAAACGAAAGAGAAAGATTTCGTGGAAGTGATCAATAATAATCGTATAAAAATAGAAAAAATTTTGAATAAATAATCAAGTCCCTTTTTCGGTACAACAAATATGATATACTCTTCTTGAAGAAAATTCAAGGAGAGTATTTTATATGCGTATTAAAAGCTTGAAAGTAAACGATGTATTTCATATAAAAAACTTAAACGTAGAATTCAAAGAAACGGATAATATCATTTGCGTCATAGACGAAAACGAAAATCCGTTCGAAGAACATTCGTTTATGCGCGTAATGGAACGGCTTTTTTTTGGGCGTTTTTTACGATGCGGACTATCTTTGCGGGAACGGCGATATACAATGTCTTTGCGAAAGATTCGAGCAAAATTTTCTTATTTCCCTAAAGGGCAAAAAAGAACAAGCGGAAATAACGTATCAAGGCAAGAAAATGACGGGGCAACGAAACGGGGTTGAAGAAACGTGCTTTTGCGGGGAAAAAGTGAGTGGGAAAATGAAATGGATAATCGGCGCGGATTACCGCGAAATTTTATATCCCTCGGAAATGAGGGAATATTGTAAATTTAACACAAACGGTACAAATAATGGAATGTCGGAAGTGGTGAATACGGTTGATACAAAGTGTATTCCGTTCGGTTGGCTTCCCGAGGAGAAGTGGAAAATTCTGAAATCCAAAATGCAAGAATATCTTGCCGGGTTTGACGGAATTCCGTTTATCGACGGTCAGCCGCGCACGATCAATCGGCAAGGCGAGCTGATTTTTCGCGGGCAATATTCTATTTTTGAGACGGAAGAGTATTTTAGCGAAGACGAATACGCGCGTATTCAATTTTCGTATTGGCTGACGACGTTAAATTTTATAAAAAAGCTTTGTCAAGATATCGGACACGACGGAGATTTGCCTGTGTTTGTTATGGGGTTGTTTGAAAAACTCGAAAAAGGAAAAGACAACGGTCTTTTGTTTGAAGAGATGCGAAAAACGGGTAGACAGGTATTTATCTTTTTATATAAACGCGACTCGACGATAGAAAAATTTTGCGATAAAATAATCGTAGTTAGTGAATAAAATAAAAACGCAGGCGGGTGTTCCGTCTGCGTTTTTGCGCGTAGTTTTTCTTATAAATCAATAGCGGGAATCCCTGCAAACCCTTTCGCAAGGTCTTCGTCCGTCGGGATATAGTCGCTCATTTTGCCGTCGTGGAATTTTTCGTAGGCAACCATATCGAAATAGCCCGTGCCTGTTAAGCCGAACAAAATCGTCTTTTCTTCGCCCGTCTCCTTGCATTTTAA
Source organism: Clostridia bacterium (assembly GCA_017471945.1). Taxonomy (GTDB): domain Bacteria; phylum Bacillota; class Clostridia; order Christensenellales; family Borkfalkiaceae; genus Scatosoma. The sequence continues at coordinate 51,181 of JAFURH010000055.1, forward strand.
CGCTTCGTCGATCGCGACGCGGATCGCGTGCGAGGATTCGGGCGCGGGAAGTATACCTTCCACTCGCGCTATACGCTTGCGGGGTTGAATATGAGTCATATCGCAGTTTACAATATGGCGATCAAAGCGGCGGTTACGCAGGAAAAAGACTATATTTACCGCGCGGCGTATCTTGACCCGCATACGTGCGATCAGCTCACGTTGGACGAGAGCAAGAGTCTTTGCGACGATCTGATCGAGACGCACGGCGCTTGGTTACCTAAGTTTCATTGAAAAAATTGGAGACTTAATGAAAAATTTATAAAAATTCAACGCGTACCTGGTAGGGATATTTTTGATTGAATTCGTACCTGGTATGTTTATTTTATGTCGTTTGTAACCGATAATGAAGGATTTTATTTCTCATAAAAAGGCAGACGAGGGTTGACAATTGAAAATAATAGTGATATAATATATTTATATTATAAGTTTTTTAAGTGGTAAGGGGTTATGTACAAGCATTTTTTTAAAAGGTTCTTTGATATTATCATTTCGCTTTTGGCAATTATTATTTTATTGATTCCAATGCTGATTATTGCAATTGCGATTAAGTGTGATAGCAAAGGACCTGTTATTTTTAAGCAGGAACGCGTTGGTAAAAACGGGAAAATATTTAAAATTTATAAATTTCGTTCAATGTGCATAGGGGCGGAACAAACGGGAAGCGGTGTTTATTCAGACAAAAACGATGCGCGTGTTACCAAAGTTGGTAGATTTTTACGGGCAACCAGCCTTGATGAATTACCGCAGTTTTTTAATCTTTTGAAAGGAGATATGAGTTTTATTGGACCTCGTCCGCCACTTACGTATCATCCCTGGGCGTGGGATAGATATACGGACGAGCAAAAGAGAATGTTTGAAACACGTCCCGGTATTACGGGTTGGGCGCAAGTGAATGGTAGAAAAGAAGTGGAATGGCACAGACGTATCGAGCTGAATGTTTGGTATGTGGATCACATTTCACTCTGGTTGGATATAAAAATTTTGTTTATGACGGTATTCAAAGTTTTTACAAATGCGAACAATGAAAATACGGGAGCAACCGTAAAAGAAGAGTCGAACTCGTCTTCGGAGAATCCTTTAGAGAATGAAGCGGCTGTTTCAGAATGCGAATCAGTGGGGGAAGAAACAATATCAGTGGGGATAGAAGATTGATATGTTGAATTTAATGTATATAACGAACCGTCCAGAAATCGCGCGAATTGCCGAAGAGTCAGGAGTTGATAGAATTTTTATCGATATGGAATATATCGGAAAAAGCGATAGACAGGGTGGAATGGATACGGTGCAAAGCCATCATACGGTCGAAGATATCCGCGAACTTCGTAAATATCTTAAAAATTCGAAACTTATGGTGAGATGCAACCCACTTCATTCGGCAACTTCGGAATACGGATCTTCAAAAGAAGAAATCGATGCCATAATTGAAAGCGGAGCGGATCTTGTAATGTTGCCGTATTTTAAAACGGTAAAAGAGGTGGAAACATTTATTCGGTTCGTTGACGGAAAAGCGCAAACTCTTCCCCTTGTGGAAACGCCTGAGGCGGTAGCGTGTATTGACGAAATATTGCATTTAGATGGGTTAGACGAGATTTTTATAGGTTTGAATGATTTGAGCTTGGGATACGGTAAAAAATTTATGTTCGAACTTTTGACAGACGGAACGCTGGACACGCTTTGTGAAAAGTTCAGGACCAAGAGGCTTCCGTACGGCTTTGGCGGTATTGCGGCGCTCGGAAAAGGGCTGTTGCCGTCTGAGCTTGTAATTGCCGAGCATTACCGTTTGGGATCGACCTGTGCGATATTGTCGAGGAGTTTTTGTAATACGAACGTAATTAAAGAATTGGATACAGTGAGCCTAATTTTCGATAAGGGATTAAAGGATATTCGCGCTTTTGAAAAGGATTGTGAAAATGGTCGTGTCGATTTTATAAAAAACAGAAAACAAGTGGAATACATTACGCAAAAAATTGTTGCGGATATAGAGAAGGGCTTATGAGAATACTCGTTACGGGCGCGTGGAATTGCACCAAAAAACAATTGAACGAACTGGAAAGTTGTGGGCATTCCATCGTTTTTATGCAAAACGAGAAAGGCGAAATGCCCTGTGCTTACAGTGAAGTGGAAGGCGTAATTTGTAACGGTTTATTTTTGTATCATCCGATTGAAAAGTTTACCTCTCTTCACTATATTCAATTGATTAGCGCAGGGTTTGACCGAGTGCCGATGGATTACGTGCAATTTCGGGGAATCAAGATTTATAATGCGCGTGGAGTATACAGTATTCCAATGGCAGAATTTGCGATATGTGGGGTTTTGCAACTCTATAAGGAAAGCAGGTATTTTTATAAAAATCAAGAAAAATACGAATGGAATAAGAATCGTGGAATATTAGAACTGTATGGTAAAACGGTTTGTATTGTGGGATGCGGGAGCGTGGGAACGGAATGTGCCAAACGTTTTCAAGCTTTCGGTTGTCGAGTGATTGGCGTAGATTTGTTGCCGCGATTAGACAGTAATTATCAAACTATTTTTCCGCTTTCGAGGCTTGACGAGGCGCTGGCGTCAGCGGATGTAGTGATATTGACGTTACCTTTGACAAAAGATACGCGATACCTCATAAACGAGGAGCGATTTAGGATAATAAAAAGCGACAGCGTATTGGTAAATATTGCGCGTGGTGCAGTGGTAGAAGAAAAAGCTTTATTAGATGCATTAGAGAAAAAATTACGAGGAGCGGTTTTGGACGTATTCGAAGAAGAACCTTTAAATCAATGCAGTCCTTTATGGGAGAAAGAAAACGTAATCATAACGCCGCACAACAGCTTTGTTGGAGATGGAAATGCTGAAAGATTGTATCGATTAATTAGAGTGAATTTGGAGAAATGAGAGGATGAAAAAAGTTTTATATGTTGCAACCGTATTAAGTCATATTTGTCAATTTCATTTGCCGTATTTGAAAATGTTTCAGGAAAATGGTTATGAGGTGCATATTGCGGCGAGAAATAATTTGGCTGAAAAAAACGGTTTGCAATTAAAATATGCGGATAATTTTATTGAAGTGCCTTTTCAGCGCTCCCCGGCGAGTTTACGAAATATCAAAGCATATAAACAGTTAAAGAAATTGTTAAATCAGGAATACTATGATTTAATCGTTTGCAATACGCCGATGGGCGGAATCCTTACCCGTTTAGCGGCGAAAAAGACACGAAAAAAAGGAACAAAAGTCGTATATATCGCACACGGATTTCATTTCTATAAAGGTGCGTCGAAAAAAAATTGGCTGTTTTATTATCCAATAGAAAAGCATTTTGCAAAAAAATGCGACGTTGTCGTGACGATTAATAATGAGGATTATTCAATCGCAAAACAAAAATTTAAGACTAGGGTGGAACGTATACACGGCGTCGGAGTGGATTGTGAACGATATTATTCGATTTCTTCAATAGCAAAAGAGAAAAAGCGAGCTGATTTTGGATATGGCGAGAAAGAGTTTATTGCTTTGGTTGTGGGGGAATTGTTGCCTAATAAAAATCAAATACAGGCAATTAAAGCTATAAAAGAAGTGATAAAAAAACACTCCAACATAAGACTTTTGATCGCTGGGAACGGTAAAGAGAGAGCGAAGTTGGAGAAGTATGTTTTTGAAAATAATTTAACAAACAACGTTCAATTTTTAGGATATTGCACTAATTTGGAAGAATATCAATGCATTGTAGACTTGGGAATTTCGTGTAGTATTCGAGAGGGATTAGGGATAAACGTAATTGAATCGATGATGTCTGGAAATACTTTTATTGCAACGAAAAATAGAGGACATAATGAATTGATTCAAGACGGTGAAAATGGATTTTTGGTTGATGTTGGAGATGAAAGAACATTAGCGAACAGGATAATAAAATTGATAGAGAATCCTGAACTAAAAAAACGGTTAGAGGAAGCGGCAAAGAAAAGAATACATATCTACACTTTGTCGGAAACAATAAAAGAAATAGAAAGTATTTTTGCGAGTTTATGATTTACTAAAAAAAGGATAAGAGAGGAAATGGAATGGAAAATGGGTTAAAGAAAGTAGGAATATTGACCTTTCACGCGTCGCATAATTATGGTTCTTGTTTGCAAGCGTACGCACTGCAGACAACGCTAAAAAGTTTAGGCGTATATCCTGAAATTATCAATTTCCGAACTTCAAGGCAAAAAGAGCTGTATGCCGTTTTTACAAAGAAAAAAGGGATAATGCGTTTCTTGAAAAATTTAACCCATTTACTTTATTTTTCTTCTTTTAAAAGCAAACATAACAAGTTTGAATGTTTTATCAAAGATGAGTATGTTTTATCTAAAAAGGAATATGTATCTTTAAACGAATTGGAAGAAGAGATTTTTGACTACGACGTTTTTCTTGCGGGTAGCGATCAAATTTGGAATCCTTTTCCTAGCGATTTCGATTGGGCTTATTATTTGCCTTTCGTGCGAGATGTTCCAAAAATTTCTTATGCACCCAGTTTTGGACCGGCTATTAGAAAAACGGATGACGAGCGTATGAAATCCTTGCCGGAAAGAGTAGCGAATTTTTCGCATATTAGCGTCAGGGAACCGCAGGCAAAAGCCTATTTAGAATCATATGTAACAAAAGAAGTGTCGGTGGTGCTAGATCCTACGCTGTTGCTTAATAAGAACGAATGGTTACAACTTGTAGACAAAACGCCTATCGTTAAGGGTGATTATATTTTTTTGTATACTCTGTATGCTACGCCTGTTATTAATAAAATTGCAAAAAGACTATCGAAAAAATGGAAGATAAAAGTAGTAGTTTCAAACGTTTCTAATCAACACGATGCGATTAATTCTTTTAAAAAACAGTTTTCGACGGGACCTAAAGAATTTTTGAATTTAATTTATTACGCTAAATTCGTATTGGTAACGTCTTTTCACGGAACGGTTTTTTCTGTTTTGTTCGAAAAGCCATTTTTTGCAATTAACGGAGAGAAAGACAATCGTATTTTCAATCTGCTTTCTATAACAGGTTTAAAGGATCGCACTGTAAATTTAGCGAACGTACAAGAAAAGGCGAATACAGCGTTTCAAATTGATTTTTCTAGTGTAGAGAAAGGATTACAAAAAGAACGGAGAATAAGCTTTGATTTTTTAAGAAAGGCATTGGAATTGGGGACTGATGAAGACGATATGTAAAAGAGAAAATTGTACGGGGTGCGGTGCGTGCGTAAACGCTTGTCCGAAATCTTGTATTTCCTTGGATGCGTTGGGGGGGATCGGACACGTGTATCCCGTAATCGAAGAATTACGTTGCTTAGAGTGCGGCGTATGCAAAAAGGTTTGTCCGCAAAATAAACTTCCAAATCTTATAGTTCCACAAAAAACCTACGCTGCGTTTTCACTTGACGAAAAGGAACGCAAAATTGCATCTTCGGGCGGTTTGGCCAGTTACTTTACGCGAAAAATCTTAGAGAACGGTGGTGTGGTATACGGCTGTTCTTCGAATCTTAAAGATAGAAAAATTTGTCATATCCGCTGTGAAAACAAGGAACAAGCACAAGAATTGCGTGGATCCAAGTACGTGCAAAGTTCTATGGAAGATTGTTATCAGCATTGCAAAACAGATTTATTGGAAGGAAAAGAAGTTCTTTTTATTGGGTTACCCTGTCAGATAGCCGGGCTAAAATCATTTTTGGGTAAGGAGCAAGAACATTTAACTACAGTGGATCTTATTTGCCACGGTGTTGCTCCTCAGAAATTGTTATTTGAACATCTTGTCGATTGTAAAAGCGAAGCGGGTACAAATATTTCGTTTCGATCCCCAAGTGGATATCGATTAATTGTGCGTAAAGCCGAACAAACTTTGCTAAACGTAAATAGCATAGACGATCTTTATTATATTGGCTTTTTAGCTGGATTATATTTTCGGAAAAGCTGTTATCAATGTCGTTATGCAACCAAAGAACGTATTGGCGATTTAACGTTGGGGGATTTTTGGGGATTAGGTAAAGAAATCCCGTTTGACGGGGATATAAAGGATGGAGTATCACTTCTTCTCGTAAATACAGATAAGGGCGGAAGCTTGCTTGCGCGTTACAGAGAAGGTTTGTTTTTTGTTGAGCGGACGTTGCAAGAAGCTCAAAAGGAAAATCAAAATTTAGTCCATCCCAGTCCAAAACATAGAAATACGGAGAAATTTTCCTTGATTTATTCCAAACAGGGATTTAAAAAGGCTGCAAAAAAATGTTTAAAAAAGGAAATTTTGAAATATAAAATCGTGAAGATTTCGGAAAAGAGCGGATTAGTGAGGACGATGGTTCGGTTAGTACGTAAGGCAAAGTGAGGGGGAATATGAAAGAACCGAAAATTAGCGTGATTATTCCTGTTTATAACGTGGAAATTTATTTGGACGAATGTGTGGGTTCGGTTGTTGAACAAACGTATCATAATTTAGAAATCATCTTGGTTGATGACGGTTCGCCTGACGGTTGTCCGCAGCGTTGTGATCAATGGGCAAAACTAGATTCTCGAATTCGTGTGGTGCATAAAGAAAACGGCGGGGTTTCTACGGCACGAAATCAGGGGTTGGATATCGCTACGGGAGAATATGTGTATTTTTTAGATTCCGATGATTGGCTAGAGAAAAATACTATGGAGAAGCTTGTTGGCGTACTGAAAAGAGATAATGTGGATTGCGTAGGATTTTCCTTTTTGAAAGAATTTGACAATCGATCTCAACGAGAAAATAACGTTTTATGGGAAGAAAAGACGTATCGGAACGAAGAATTTAAAAAAGTATTTTGTCGCACTATTGCGTTAACAGGAAAAGATTTAATGCACCTTCAAAAAACGAACGCATTTTGCGTAATTTGGTCAAAGCTTTATAAAAAATCGGTGATTGATCAAAACGGTTTGCGTTTTATAGATATTAAAAGGCTGGGGACGTTTGAAGACGGATTGTTTAATATTGCGTTTTTTTCTCAAGCAACAAGTTTTGCTTATATAGACGAAGCTTTATATCATTATCGAAAAACAAATGTTCAATCGGTTACATATAATTATAAACCAGATTTTTATAATAAGCAATATGAGCAAATCATTTCGATTAAAAATTTGATTAGTCTAGAAGATGACGATTTAATACAGGAAGCTTATAACAATCGCATAGCCTATATGGCAATGGAATATTGTTCCAATGCATTAAAAAATAAAGCCAAATTTGGCGTAAAATATAAAGAGCTGAAACGTATATTCAAAGACTCTTTCTATCTATCGTCATTAAAAAAGTTTTCAGCGAAAAAATTACCGTTTTTTTGGAAGATATATTATACTTTTTTGAAAGTTAATTTTGCGTTAGGCGTATACGTTATGACGGCATCTATTTTGAAAGTTAGAAGTAGAAATTCAAACAAGAGGATTTAAAATGATAAAATTCAGTGTAATCGTACCTTTATATAATTGCGAAAAATACATACAGGAATGTTTAAATTCGATTTTAGCGCAGACGTATCCTGAATTTGAAATCGTTGTCATCAACGATGGTTCTACGGATCATTCCTCGAACTTGGTAAATGAGTATAAGGATTCTAGAATAAAAATGTATACGCAGGAGAATAGGGGGTTGTTTCACGCTCGTTTATCAGGATTGCGGTATGCTGAAAACGAGATTTGTTTATACGTAGACGCGGATGATAAAATTCAACCGAACCTATTAAGCGAACTTGCAAAAGAATTTGAAAATGGAGCGGAATGTGTGGTTTATGGTTTGCAGCGTTTTGGTTTAGGCGAAAAGCTAGCAATAAAAAACAACGAGGAGAAAAGACTTGTTTTTGAGGAGAATGACCAACGTGAGCCTTTGCGGTTGTTGTTGAGAGGAAAAACAATACAAAGTATCGTATGTAAAGCTTTTTGTAAAAAGTTAGTTGATATAGAAAAACTTCAAAAATATCCTCGTATTGCAATCGGTGAAGACGCATTACATACGTTAGAATTATACAGTAATACGAAAAAAACGATTTTTTTAGAGGGGAAATATTATTTATATCGTCAAACGCTGGATAGTATGACGCATAAATTGAAATTTTCGAATTACAAGGACAATGTTTACAAATTTAAAAAATATCAAGAAACAGCCATTGCGGTTTTAGGCGAAGCAGAAACGACTCAATTGTTGGCGGATTTACCAAAACGTTATTTTAGAATGACGATTACAACTTTGTTGAATTCGCGTTACGTTGCTACGAAAGAAGAATATAAAAAAGTAGTATTATTAATTAGCGATGATGTGGATTTTCAAAAATATTTTCAAAATTATTTTAAAATATGTAAATTACATTATCGTTTTATTATTGGTTGTATAGCAAAAAAGAGATGGAAAACGTTAAAATTTTTAAGGGGTATAATCGGGGTCTTTAAGTAGGTGGGAAATGAGTTATATTATATTATCTTGTCTTGTAGTAGCGTTATCATACGTGTACAATAAATTGAAACAGAATAAAAAATATAATCAATCTCTACGAATATTTGTTTTAAGCGTAATTATTTTCGCTTTATGTTTATTTGCGGGATTACGTACGCGTTATAATGATACTTATTCCTATTTAATTGCTTTCGGCAAGACTCCTAAAAAATTCTCAGCTTTATTTGCAGGTGACTTTTCCGTCTCGGCTGTTTATTTTTTTAGGATATGGGGATATGTGATATATAATTATATTTCCACAAGCGTAAACGTTTATTTTTTCCTTTCCTCGCTTGTATTTGTGATACCTTCGATTTTATTAATTGAAAAATATTCAAAGAATTTTGTTTTATCGATTCTTTTGTATATGTTTGCCGGAATGTACCTATTTTCTTTGGCGGGATTAAAGCAGGCGATGGCAACAGGGATTGTCTTGATGGGGATTCCTGCGCTCTTAAAAAAACAATACTTAAAATATTATATTTTTTGTATTTTAGCATTAGGCTTTCATACTTATAGTTTATTCTTTTTAATTGTACCTTTACTTGGAAGTGATAAAATATTTAATAAAACGACTGTTTGGTTTTGTATTGTTATTATTTTATTGGGAATTGGATTATCGTATTTTTCGTCTTTTATAACAAAAATAATTCAATTATTAGGAAAAGATATTCAAGAGGAAACGCTACAAGAAGGCTCGGTAAATATTTTCAGAGCAATTGTTTTTTTAATTCCGCTTGTATTGACGCTGTTAAGTTATAAGAAAATCGATAAAGAATCTAGTGCGGAAAATAAAATTTTTGTTAAAATTTCTATTTTAAGCACGATGTTTATGGTTCTTGCATTATTTGGAAATCCTATATTATTCGGGCGCATACCTCAATATTTTTACATAGGTATAGTTGTTTCTTTGCCGTATTTAATAGAGAAAACGTTTGTTTATAGAGAAGTCCGATTTATAAAAATTATTGCAGGCTTTTGTTATATAATGTTTGGTATATATAGCTTGTATAAAGACGGGGCTTTTGCTATGGATATTTTTCGTTTAGTGTGGTTTATTTAAAGAGGTGAATGTATGAAAAGCGTTTTATTTTTAATTCCTACGCTGGGTGGGGGCGGAGCGGAAAAAGTTCTTGTTAATTTAGCTAATAATTTAAATAAAAGTAAATATACCGTAACGGTACAAACTATTTTTAAAGGCGGCGTACACACTTCTAAATTAAATAGAGATATCACCTATCTTTCCGGAAAGTCAAAAGCTTTTAGAGGGAACGTACGACTGTTTAAATTTTTTTCTCCTCAATTCTTATATAAAAGGATTGTCAAAAAGCGTTACGATATAGTCGTTGCGTATTTAGAGGGAGTGGCTTGCCGTATTGTTTCAGGTTGTCCCTATACCGATAGTAAGTTAGTTGGTTGGATTCACAGAGAGCAAAAGACCAAAAAGGTCGCAAGCTATGCATTTCGTTCGGAAAAAGAGATGAATAGAGCGTATAATCGTTTTGATAAAATCGTTTGCGTAGCGGATACGGTAAAGCATGATTTTGAGTCTCTTATTGAATTGAAAAAAAATTGCGTTGTTTTATATAACACCAACGAAACGGACGAAATTTACGAATTGGAAAAAGAGGGATTAGGAGAATTTAGTTTTTCTAAAGAATTAAATTTAATTTCGGTTGGAAGATTGGTTTCGCTGAAAGGATTTGATCGTTTAATCAATATACATAAAAAATTATTGGATAAAGGCGTAAAAAATCATTTGTATATTTTAGGAACAGGACAAAAAAAGTGCGAATTAGAATATCAAATCAAGACTCTGAATGTAGAGAATAGCGTACATTTGCTAGGTTTTCAAGAAAATCCTTATAAATATATAGCAAATGCCGATTTATTTATTTGTTCGTCAAAGAGCGAAGGATTTAGTACGGCAGTGACGGAAGCATTAATAGTGGGAACCCCCGTTGTCAGTACGAATTGTAGTGGCGCGTATGAGCTTTTGGGGGGTAATAACGAATACGGCATCGTTGTGAAACAAGACGAAGAAGACCTTCTTCAAGCTGTTTATTATATTTTAACAGAGGAAGGAGCATTGGCTTATTATAAAAGACAAGCACAAAAACGCGGTGCTTTTTTTTCGAAGGAAAAAACCGTTGTGGCGGTAGAAAATATGTTGGATAGTTTATAAGGGGGAGGTGGTTGTTGGTGTTTAATGAAAAAATTTCAGTTATTATCCCAACTTATAACACAAAAGATTATATAGAGGAAACGATAAAAAGTATTTGTGCGCAAACTTATAAAAATATTGAGATTCTTATTATTGATGACGGAAGTACTGATGGTACGCAAAAAAAAATTAAAAATCTTGCAAAATCTGACGACCGAATAAAATTTATTTTTAAAGAAAATGAAGGCGTTACAAAAACCAGATTACGAGGTGTTAAGGAAGCGAGTGGGGATTGGATTGGATTTGTGGATTCTGATGATAAAATCGAGCCCAGAATGTATGAGATATTGATGGAGAAAGCACTATCGTATCAAGTTGATATTTCGCATTGTGGATATCAAAAAGTTTTTTCGGATAGGGTAGATTATTATTACGGAACGGAAAAATTAATCGTACAAGATAATGCGCAAGGGCTGATCGATTTATTAAAAGGTATATTTATTGAGCCAGGACTTTGGAATAAATTATATAAAAGAATACTTTTCGAACCTTTATTAAAAGACCTATTAATAGATGACTCAATTAAAATAAATGAAGATTTATTAATGAATTTTTATTTATTTCGAGAAGCCAAAAAATCAATTTTTTATGATAAATGTTTATATCGTTATATTTCTCGTGAGGGTTCGGCATCTACTTCAAAATTAAACGTCCATAAATTATGCGATCCATTAAAGGTCAGAAAAATAATTTATCAAGAAACAGTAAACGATAAAGAATTGAATTTATTGGCGACAGAAAGTGTTTTGACAAAGTTGATTAACTTGGCGACGATAAAAATAAAGAAGAATTCAAAATGGATATCATCTTATCGAGCGGATGCAAGAAAAGAATTAAAAAAATTTTACAAGGTAACATCGAAAAAGAAGCTGCCGAAAAAGATTAAAATAATGGCAAAGACGGCGATTTATTGCCCGATAATTTATCGGTTTTTGCACGATGTTTTAAGGAAAAAACATTTTTGAAGGTGAATAATGGATTTAATTAGTGTGATTATTCCCGTATACAACGTGGAAAAATATTTAAATAGATGTATTCAAAGCGTTATTAACCAAACATATGAGAATTTGGAAATTATTTTGATTAATGACGGTTCGGTTGATAAAAGCCCCAAAATTTGTAATAAATACGCCAAAAAAGATATTCGAATTAAGGTTATCCATAAAAAGAACGAAGGCGTCAGTGTGGCGCGAAACGTTGGTATGGAAAATGCAACGGGGACTTACTTATGCTTTGTTGATAGCGATGATTTTCTTCCGATGCGATCTATAGAATATTTATATAAGGGAATTGTCAAGGGGAAAACGGATCTGTCGTTGGGTTGTTGGACGCGTATTACTCCTAAGGGGGCATATTATAAAAGCCGAAAGCCAGTAGTCATAAGCAAATTAGACAGAGAAGCGTTTATGGATATTTTAAACGTTCCCGAAATAAAAGGTCCGGTAGCTAAATTATTTAAAACAGAGATCATAAAAACTAATAAATTATTGTTTCCAAAGGATATTGTCATTAGCGAAGATACTATTTTTGTTTATCAATATACGCAATATTGTAGCTCGATATCTGTATTGGATCAAAACGTTTACTATTATAATAAATTAAGCTTAAACTCCGTAACGACGACATATTATGAAAGATTTCACGAAATTGCGTTTGTTTGTGTAAAAGAATATGTAAAGAATGTAACGGATTGTGAGCAGGATTTGCATAGTTTAAAATTACAACAAAAGATAGTCGGCGATTTTTTTGCGGTTAAAGAATATTTATTGTATTTTCAAAAGAAAAAAGTTTCGATTGCTGAAGAAAAGTTAAAACAAACGTATGAATATTTTAAATCTTATATAAAAATGGACACAATTTTAAATTATAAAGAACAATTCGAAAAATATTTAACCATATACCCATTGTTGGAAGCGGGAAAATTCAAAGAAGCGTTATTATTTAATTCGAAACAACCGATTAGAGATCGGCAACCGAACAAGATTAAATATATTATACTGCATTTATGGATAAAAATAAAAGTTGCTTGGATATTTGGTTTGAATCGTGGATATAAAGATTGACGGAGATAAATGAATGGCTGAAAATCAAAATCTTAAGCAAAAAACGGTGACGAGTATTATATGGAAGGGGTTAGAACGCGTATCTTCCCAGTTGGTTTCGACAATAGTTTCCATCGTATTGGCTCGTATATTGATGCCGGATGATTATAGCGTTGTGAGTATCGTAGCAATTTTTTTTGCTTTTTGTAATATTTTTATATCGGGCGGACTCAATTCTGCATTGGTGCAAAAAAAGGATGCTGATTTAGTAGATTACTCGACTGTATTGATTACGAATATGGCATTAGCGACAGTTTTATACGTTATTATGTTTTTTATGGCACCGTTAATCGCCGATTTATATGATAGACCGATTTTAATCCCTGTTATTCGTGTAATGTCTTTTACTTTTTTCATTAATGGATATAAAGCTATTTTAACGGCAAAAATTTCTTCCGATTTAAAGTTTAAAAAGTTTTTTTATTCTACAATTGGGGGAACGTTAATATCTGCTATAGTAGGGATTGTGATGGCCTTAAAGGGGTATGGTGCTTGGGCATTGGTTGCACAACAAATGACGTCGGCGGTAATCGGAACTTTGATTTTAACGTTTTCGGCAAGATTAATTTTACCCTTGAAGTTTTCCCTAAAAAAGTTTAAAAAATTATTTAGCTATGGCGGGAAATTATTTTTAGCTTCCATAATTACTGTAGTGTATAACGAAACTAGACCTTTGATTGTTGGGATAAAGTATTCGGGAAGCGAGCTTGCTTACTATAAAAAAGGAGAAACTTTTCCCAGTTTATTGAATACTATTACGAGCAACACGCTAGCTGCTACGCTTTTTCCTGCGATGTCTAAAGTGCAAGATAAAAAAGATACTGTATTGAGTATTATGCGTAGATATTTCAAAACGGGTTCGTTCGTTATATTTCCGGTTATGCTTGGTTTTTTGGCTGTTGCGCAAAATTTCGTCAGCGTTGTACTTACAGACAAATGGTTATTTTCTGTTCCTTATATACAAATTTTTTGTATCGTGTATATGCTGGATTTAATTCAAATCGGAAATATTCAAGCGATACAGTCAATGGGACGTAGTGATTACATATTAATAATGGAAATCGTAAAAAAATCTATTTACTTTTTAATCGTATTTCTTTTCATATTTTTTGTAGATGGCGCTTTATGGCTTGCCGCTTCCAGTATATTATGTTCTTGCGTTGCCACCATCGTCAACACCTTTCCCAACCGAAAATTATTAGGATATAGATATAAAAACTTATTAAGAGATATTGCGCCCAATTTGATCCCAGCTATTTTGATGTGTGTTGTCGTATATTATATGAATTTTTTAAATATAAACGTTTATATTTTATTAATCTTACAAGTAATTGTAGGCGCATTGATCTATGTAGCGTTAGCATTTATTTTTAAGAATGAAAATTTTAAATATGTTATAGATTTGACAAAATCGTTATTGAAAAAGAGGCATAAATGATGATGAAAAAATGGATTAAAACCATTTTATACAAAATAAGTATAAAAAAATGTATCATTTTTGAAAGTTGTCCTGACGTAGGAGATAATCCTAAGGGAGTATTTGATGAAATGTTACGGCGAGGATTAAATAAAAAATATAAATTGGTATGGTTGCTTTTTGACAACAATACTGATTATCCATCGATGGAGAACGTGGAATATGTAAAAAAGGGAACGAAAGAATACGGAAAATATATGCGTTCGGCAAAATGTTTTATTTGTTGTAATCGTTTTGTTTATTCGGATATATCGCAACAAAAATCTTTTTTTCTTACACACGGTATGTATGTAAAAAATCCCAAAGCCTATTATAAAATCCCAAAACAGATAGATTATTGTTTAAGCTCCTCTGAATCGTTAAAAGAGATGCAGGCCAACGCAATATCTGCACCGCTAGAAAAAATGTTTGCTCTTGGATATCCTAGAAACGATATACTGACGGAACAACCTTTAGAGTTAAGGGCTTATTTTGGTAAATATAAAAAATTTATCGTTTGGTATCCTACTTTTCGGCAACATAATACTGGAATGAGTACGGGAAGCACTCACGCATTCCCGATTATTTGGGATAAAGAAAATGCGAAGAGGATAAACGAATGCGCTCAACGAAATAACGTTTTGATTATTTTGAAACCACATTTTGCACAAGATACAACAAAAATACAAATGTTAAGGTTAAGCAATATCCGGTTAATAGACGATACGTTTTTTAAGAAAAACAACTTAACGTCTTATCATTTTGTTGGAAGCTGCGATGCAATGCTTACAGACTATTCGTCCATTTATTTTGATTATACACTATGCGATAAGCCCATCGGTTTAGTGTGGGAGGATTATGCAGAATACGAAAGAAATCCAGGATTTGCTTTCGATATGGAGTATTATATGCGAGGAGGCGTGAAAATTTTTAACACGGAAGATTTCGAGAATTTTATTCAGAGTGTGGCAGAGGGAACAGATCAATTAAAAAAAGAACGTAGGGAAATTCGTCAACTTTCTAATTATTCGACAGATGGACAAAGTTCTGTTCGCGTAACGGATTTTATTATTGAAAAAGCAAATTTATAAAGGATAAAACTTATGATTTTATTATATGTTATATTATTAGGGATATGTTTATGGGGTATACGTCTTCGTAAAGTGGAAAATGAGATAAGTAGATCTTATTTATCAAAAACTCAAACGAAATCCATACAGGGTGTTTTTGTTATTATAGTGTTATTTAGCCATTTCTCCTCATATGTGTCAATGGAGTATCGTTTTGATGAGTGGTTTGTTTATATCAATAATAAAATCGGACAATTAATGGTTACGATGTTTTTGTTTTATTCCGGATACGGAATTATGGAATCGATTAAGAAAAAAAGAGAATCATACATAAATGGTTTCTTAACGCATAGAATGTTGCCCGTATATAGTAGATTTTTTTTAAGCGTTATTTTATTTATTATAGTAGATGCTTCTTTAGGACTGTTGGGTAAAGAATATTCCTTAGTAGATTGTTTACTTGCGTTTACGGCGTGGACCAGTATCGGAAATTCTACCTGGTTTATGTTTTGTACTTTTGTTTTATATATTTTCGTATTTATTTCTTTTAGATGGATGAAAAACAAGGATATGAAAATTCCGTTGTGTATCCTGACGGCATTGACCATTTTATATATAATAGTATTTTCATTATTTATCCAAAAAGGGATTTGGTGGTATAATACGATACTTTGTTTTCCTTTTGGAATGTGGTTTAGTTATTATCTCGAAAAAATAGATAAAATATATAAAAGTAATAGATATTATTTTGGGACTCTTTCTATCGTTTTGATTCTTTTTTTGGGATTTTATCTATTACAGGATAAAATTCCCTATGGATACGGTTATTGTTTGTTGGCTCTTGCGTTTACAATGCTGATATTGTTATTTACTATGAAAGTGATGGTAGGAAATATATTACTTGATTTTTTCGGAACACATATTTTCAGTATTTATATATTACAACGTTTAACGTATATTATATTTCAAAAATTCATTTCGAATGTGTATCTCTTTTTTGTCGTGTGCTTTACGTTAACGATCATTATCGCTGTTGTATTTGACTATGCTTATAATAGATTATATAAAAAAATTATAAGAAAAATTCAACATATCAACGTTTAAAGGAGAAAAAGGATGGACTTTGCAACAAGTAAACCTTGTGTTAGTGTAATTATTCCTGTATATAATGTAGAAAAATATTTGCGTAGATGCTTGGATTCGGTCATAAATCAAACATATAGCACTTTGGAAATTATTTTGATTGACGATGGTTCTCTGGATTCTAGCGGTTTCATTTGCGATGAGTATGCACAACGAGATAAGCGTTTCAAAGTGATTCACCAAAGCAACGGAGGAGTTTCTTTCGCGCGAAATACGGGGCTTGAGATTGCTAATGGAGAATATATAAGCTTTGTTGATTCCGACGATTGCATTGCAAACAATTATTTTGAAATTTTAATGAAGTGCGTAATTGAAAATAAAGCGGAAGTTGTTGGGTGTGATGTTTTTAAGTTTCGAGATGATTCTCAATTGTCGGATGAAATAGGAATAAATGATACAAATATGTATATTTTGGCTATGACTTTATTAAAGGCTATGGAAAAACATTCCGTGTGGGATTATGTGTGTGGAAAAATTTATAAAAAAGAAATATTGAAAGGGCAAAAATTTGATTTAAATTTAAGGTTTGGAGAGGACGCGCTATTCAATTTAAATTTATGCTGTGAAAAAAATAATATAATTAATCAAGTATATTATATTAATCGTCCATTATATTTCTATTTTCAGCGAGATAATTCTGCTGTACATAATTCTTCTTATAAAGATATACAAAAAAGAATATATGTGTATTTGGAATATTTTAGCAAGAAAGAGGTTTTATCGGCAGGTAAAACAATGTTTGCAAAAGTAATTATAAAAGATTTATTAAGTTTCAGATATTTAGCTATGTATGAAGGAGAAAAAAATTCAACAAAGAAATTTGTAAAGGAAACATTTTATATAGTTTTTGGATATCTGAAAAAAGAAAAAGTATTATCTATAAAAGAGAAAGCCGTATTCAAAATTTTTTATTATATTCCTTTACTATATAGGATTTTTAGAATTTTAGGAGATAAAACGATGTTGAATTGGGAAAAAGCCAGTCGTAAAAGAGCAAAAATAAATAAATTGAAAAAAGACAGAGCGTAGAGTATAATGAATATTTTAATTGAACTATTAAAATACAATTTAAACGGTAAAAAAATAAACAGGATCAATGATAATATTGATTTTAAAAAAC
>JAFURH010000056.1 GCA_017471945.1 Clostridia bacterium
ACAAGGTCTCTCCCCTCACGCGGCAAGCTATCATTCGAAAACGAAGATCCGCGACACGGCGATCATTACCCTCTTTTTGGGTACGGGGATTCGTATCAGCGAACTGGTGGGGCTTGATAACGACAGCTTTGATTTTTCCGAAAATTCTTTCGTCGTAACCCGTAAAGGCGGCAACAACGCGATTTTATATTTTTCCGATGAGGTAAAATACGCTTTACAGGAATATATCGTCGAAAAAAATAACGACCCGAAAACCCCGCAAGGCGAAAACGCGTTTTTCTTATCCTTACAGCATAAACGCATCAATGTGCGCTCGGTCGAGCTACTCGTTAAAAAATACAGCAAAATCGTATCCCCTCTTAAAAAGATCACGCCGCACAAGCTCAGAAGCACTTACGGCACGCGGCTTTATAACGAAACGGGTGATATTTATATCGTCGCCGACGTGCTTGGACATCGAGACGTAAATACGACGAAAAAACACTATGCCGCAATCACCGAAGACAACCGCAGAAAGGTTGCAAACGCCGTTAAATTGCGCATAGAAAAAGAAGATAACGGGGAATCCTGATATTCCCCCTTTTTTACGGTTTCAAACGGATTAAAAAGGAATTTATGAACGAAAATTTCAAAAAAGAACTTGAAAAAATCTATATCATTCAACCGATCACACGTGAAAACGCCGATAATTACCGTGTTTTACAGGAGGAAGCGATTTCTTTGATCGAAAGCGCAGGAGCGGCGTATGCCGGTACGATTCATCAAAATATTCGCGAGATAAATCCCGCCACTTTCATCGGCGAAGGAAAGCTGGAAGAACTTAGGCGAATGCTTTTTGATCTTGAAGGGATCACTATTCTCTTTAACGGTCAGTTATCCCCTTCCCAGACTCTCAATATCTCTGCGGCGCTGGACGATCGGAAAGTAATCGACCGCACTACTTTGATTCTCGATATTTTCGCAAAAAATGCCCGTAGCAGCGAAGGAAAACTGCAAGTCGAACTCGCTCAGCTTAAATATATTTATCCGCGTTTAAAAGGCAAAGGCGCGGCACTTTCCCGCTTGGGCGGGGGCGTCGGCACACGCGGTCCGGGCGAAACCAAGCTCGAAACGGACAGACGGTATATCCGAGGTCGGCTGCAATATTTGGAAAATAAGCTAAAAGAAACGGAAAAACGCCGATCTTTGCAAACCGTTCGTCGGCAAAAAGACAAGGTTAAGACCGTAGCGCTCGTGGGCTACACGAATACGGGCAAATCAACGCTTATGAATCTTTTTACGGGTGCGGACGTGTATACCAAAGACGAGTTGTTCGCTACTCTCGACCCTACCGCGAGAAAGCTCGAAATCGAAGGAGTAGAGTTTCTACTCGTAGATACCGTCGGGTTTTTACAGGATCTGCCGCATAATTTGATCGAGGCTTTTAAATCGACTTTGGAAAGCGCGATCCACGCCGATCTTGCGCTGATCGTATGCGACGCGGCGGGTGAATATTCGATGCAACTGGAAACTACCCTTTCCACCTTGCGTGAAATGAATTTTAATTCGCCGTATCTCACGGTTATGAACAAATGCGATAAAATTTCCGACCCGTCTATACTGCCTGCAAACGGCGTGGCGATTTCCGCAAAAAACGGAACGGGAATCGAAAGCTTAAAGCGCGAAATTTTAAAATGCTTTTCAACGGAATTTCTTTTTTGCGAGCTGTTCGTTCCCTACGAAAAAATTCCCCAGTACGCAAAAATAAAAACGCTGATAACCGAACGGAAATCGGAATTTTGCGACGACGGACAAAAAATCGACGCAGTCGTTCCCACTATTTACGCCAATCGGTTCAAGGAATTTATCGTGCGGCGAAAAAGTATATAAAAAAACGGCTGAAAAGCCGTTTTTTTACTTCCCTTGATATTCTTCGGGATTCATATAAATTTTATCGATCTTAATCGACGCCACGTCCTGCACTTCGATACATTTACCGCAATTATCGCAAACCTTATTCGGATCGAGATCGCAAGTCTCGCATTCCAAACAACCAATACATTCCCTATCGTATAAAACGCAAGGATCTCCTAATTTTCGTTCCATACTATCACGCCTCCACTCTACTTCTCTTCTATTATAGCAGAAAATTTAAAAAAATCAAGCAAATATTGTAAACATTTGTTTGCTTTTTCAAAAAAAGTATGGTATAATAGTTATGTAAATAAAATTTGGGGGCGATTTTTATGATTCGCGAAGAAAAACTCATCAAAGTAATGGACTATATCCGCAAATTTACGGAAGAAAACGGCTATACCCCTTCCGTGCGTGAGATCGGCAAAGAATGTGGAATCAAATCCACAGCCACCGTGCATAGCTACATTGAAAAATTGCAAACGAAAGGCTATCTTTCCAAAACGGACAATAAAAAGCGGGCGGTTACAATCGGCAAAGGCACGGGCGTTTGCATTCCTTTGATCGGCACGGTAACGGCAGGTCAGCCTATTTTCGCGTATGAAAACTATGAAGATTATTATACCTTCCCCCAAGGCGAATTTAAAGGCGACGATCTTTTTATGCTTCGGGTCCAAGGGACTTCGATGATCGACGCGGGCATCTTCGACGGCGATAAAATCGTCGTCAGAAAGCAAGAAATCGCGGAAAACGGCGAAATCGTCGTCGCGCTCGTCGAGGATTCGGCGACCGTAAAAAGATTTTTCCGCAGAAACGGACAAATCGTCCTGCACCCTGAAAACGAGGAATTATCCGATATGATCTTTGCCCCCGAAGAAGTCCGTATTCTCGGAAAAGTCATCGGTTTAATGCGTAATTATCGCTCCTAAACGCTTATTTTATGTTAAAAACCCCGACAGACGTCGGGGTTTTTCTTATAATCCCTTCAAATATTCGATCTCATTTTCTTTCAAAGGGCGACATTCCCCTCTGTCCAGCCCCGTCAGTTTCAGTTGACCGATGCTGATTCGTTTCAAAAATTCCACGTTACGCCCGATCGCTTCGAACATACGCCGTACTTGCCTATTTCTGCCTTCGGTGATCGTGACGTGCACTTTCGTATACGCCTTATTCGTTTCTACGATGTGCGCTTTACATTTTTTGGTGAGTACTCCGTCAAGCTCTATGCCCGAACGGATAGGATTCAGATCTTTTTCCGTGAGCGTGCCTTCGATCCTAGCCAAATAGGTTTTGGGAATATCGTTTGCAGGATGGGTTAAACGGTTAGTTAATTCCCCGTCATTCGTCAAGATCAAAAGTCCTTCCGTTGCATAGTCGAGCCGACCTACGGGGAACACTCTGCCGACCCCTTCGGGCAACAGATCGATGACCGTCTTTCTGCCGCGATCGTCCGAAACCGTGCAAACGACCCCTTTCGGCTTATTCATAATATAATATTCTTCTTTCTTTTCTTCGCGTACGAGTTTTTTTCCGTCGAGAAACACTTCGTCCGTTTCTTCCACCGTCGCGCCCAAAGTTGCCGTAACACCGTTGATCTGCACTCTGCCCGCCGAAATCATTTCGTCTGCGCCGCGACGGCTCGCAACGCCCATATCCGCTAAAAATTTGTTGATACGCATAGCTATACCTTCATTCTTTCGTTTTCTTTATAGTTTATATAAATTTCCCGAAAAAAGCAACTGTTTTGAAAGGTATATTTGAAATTGTCCGATTATTTCGTCTTTTTGTTTGTTTGCCGCGCCCCGTACGGCTTTGCTTTTGATCTCGATCAATTCTTTTTCTTCTTGAAGCAAAGGATAATAAAATTCTTCTTTCGTAACGCCCTTTACCCTTTTCCCGTTCACGTTGATTTCGATTTGTTCGTCGGCGCTCAAAAGTCGGGTATATTCATAAGCGGCAAACGAGTCGTCAAAAAGCTCTTCCGTCCGTTCGTAGGTTTGGGAACAATTCAAGAGCGTGCAAACAAGGGTCATTTTTTCTCGACTTGCCGCGGAAACCAAACATCTTCCCGCCTCTTTCGTATAACCCGTTTTTACGCCGCAACCGCCTTCGTATCGGTCGAGCAATTTATTTTTATTTTTCCACGCCCTTGGCGCGTAATATTTCGTCGCGACGATCTCGCGGAATTTTTCGTTTTGCATCGCGAAACAGGCAATATAGCTCAAATCCCGCGCCGTCGTGTAATGCTCACGATCGGGCAAGCCGTGCGGATTTACGAAATTCGTCGCAAGAGCGCCCGCTTTTTGCGCCGTTTGATTCATCATCGCCGCAAAATTTTCTACGCTACCGCCGACGCTTAACGCAATTGCCGTCGCCGCGTCGTTTCCCGAACGCAACATCAATCCGTAAAGAAGATCTTTAAGCGTATAGACCTCGCCTTCCTGCGCGTAAATGGACGAGCCTTCCACGCCGACCGCTTCTTTGGGCATTCGTATTTCTCGCGCCAGATCCTCACATTCCTCGATTGCGGTGATCGCCGTTGCGATCTTCGTCGTACTTGCCATCGGCAAGCGAATATCGCCGTTATGCTCGTATAATACTCGCCTTGAATTGACTTCCATAACGCATTCCGCACGCCCTGCCGTCGCGGCGACGGCGTTGATTTTTTCCACTTCACGGTATTTTGCTGTACACGGAAGCAAAGCCGTCGATAACAAGAAAAACGGCAGAAATTTCGATAATTTTTTCACCGTTTTAATCCTTCGCGGTCACGTTCCGAACGATCTCGCTCGCCCGCTCGATCAAGTTGTCGAGAGGTTGATCCGTAATGCGCATCACGCGGCAAGTCTTTCCGTCGTCGATCAAAAACCCCATCGGTTTCATACTGATCACCGAGCCGCTTCCACCCGCAAACGGCATCGAATCCGTTTCCTTTACGACTTTAATATCGCCGTATTCGCCACCGCCTGCAAGGCTGCCCATCGTGACCTTGGAAAAAGGAATCACCTGAAACCCGCTCGCCGTCATAAACGGTTTTCCGATCACGGTGTTCACGTCCGCAAGATCGCCGAGCTTAACCACGGAAGTATCTACTAAATTATTGAGTTTTTTGTTTTTTTCTGACATAAAATCCGTATCTTCTCCTTTAAAAATTTAAAAAATTCCATCAACAGTATGAACAGATTGAAAAAAAGAGTCAAGTGTCCCGTCACTCTTAAAACGTCCCCGTCGGTGAGCCATAGATTGTTTCGTACGTTTTCTTGCTTTCCGTCGATGGCAAAAAAATACGAACGCAAGGCAATATGCGCAAGTGATACGCCGAGCAGGTATTCCGCGCCCGTTTCCGTCGTTAAAACGAAGCTTTTTAAACGGAAAGACTTCATAAAGGAAAACTTTTTCCGTTTCCCGTCCATTTCCGAATAATCCACGAGAATGGCTTTTTCGGGCGTGATATGCAGCGCAACGCCGCCTTGGTAAGTCGTTGCATACCCTCCGATCAGCTTGATTTTTTTATAGGCTGACACCAAAAACGCGAACCGATTTCGATTCATATCGTAATGCGCGTCCAAATCCAGCCAGATCGGAAAAAACAGCAAAACGCCAACGGCAAGCAAGACGAGCGACAGGATAATAAAAAATCTGTCCATACAGACAATATGGGCAGATTGAATGAAACTATGTAATTTTTAAGGTGAATTTATTGGATTTTTATAATGCCGTCTTCGATATCCTTCAAAAAATCGGGAAGTTCAAACCCTTCGGTTGCCACGCTTTTTTCGGGATTCTCTCCTTCTCCGTCAGGCATAAATTCGTCGTCGGGATTATAAACGTCTTTTTGATACAGATCGAGCGGCGCTTCGCTCGTTGCATTCAGCTCGGAAATCTTCTTCATCAATTCTTCGTAGTCGGGAAGCTCGGAGAGCGATTTGAGTTTAAAACGCTTCAAGAAATTATCCGTCGTCGCGTATAAAGCGGGTTTGCCCGGCGTATCCCTTCTGCCGCATACGGTGATCATATCCAAATTCAAAAGGGTGCTGATCGCATAGTCGCTGTTCACGCCGCGCACCGTTTCAAGCTCCGTACGCGTGATGGGTTGCTTATACGCGATGATCGCCGCACATTCGAGAATGGTGCGGGTAAATTCTTTTTCCCGAATGGGCATCAAAACGAGCGCGACAGATTCTTTAAAATCGGGATTGGTCGCAAATTGCAATTTATGGTTGAAATGCAAAAGTCTGATCCCGCAATCCCCCGTATATTTCCTCTCTAACTGCCGAATCACGGAATCCAGTTGCGCTTTGGTTACGGAAAGTTTTTCTTTGATCAAGTCTTCGGGCACGGCGTCGCCGCTCGCGAATAATATCGCCTCAATTATATTCGTCAATTTCTCCAATTTCTTCATCCTCGCTTCTTTCGGAATTTTTCTTGATAATAATGGAAGAGAATATTTCTTCCTGCTCTACGGTGATAAACTGGTGTTTCAAAAGCTCTAATAGCGCCTGAAAGGTAGTTACGATCTCGGGCGTAGACGATTCTTCGGAAAACAGCTCTTCGAACTGCAAGCTCTCGCGCGTTTTGATCTGTTCGCGGATATGCTTGATTTTTTCGGTGACGGTATATTTATCCTTTGCGATCTCGCGGGGCGCGTTGCGGGATTCTTTCATTCCCTCGCGTTTGAGCATCATTTTCGCAAACGCTTTCAAAAGCCCGTCCATCGTTAAATCTTTATATTTTATTTGTACGTTATTCAATTCCTTATCGGGCTCTTTGAAATAATATCCGACCGTTTCCATTTCTTTGAGCTTTTCCGCTTCTTCCTTGATCATCTTGTATTCTTCAAGGGCGCGCATAAGGTCTTGTTTTGGATCGTCGTAATCGTCCTGCCCCCATTCGTCCCCCCAGTCGTCGTCGGGCGGAGGCACGAGACTGCGCGCTTTGATATCGATGATCGTCGCGGCGATATTGAGATATTCGCTCGCTTTATCGACGTCTATGTACGGCAGCCCTTTCATATAGGAAAGAAACTGTTCGGTTACCTGCGAAACGAAAATATCCTTGATTTCGATTTCCTCTTCTTTAATGAGATGCAACAATAAATCAAGCGGTCCTTCGAAATTATCGAGTACGGTCGTATAATCCACGTCCGTTTCGAAATTTTTTACGGAATCAACCGTTAATTTCTCCATAGCAAAATTTTCTCCTTGCTTGTTTAAAAGAATAATCCCCAAAAAGCCGTGATCGGCCAACCCAAAATATTCATAGCAAACGACATAAAATAACCGAGTAAATCGATATAGGCAAACAGGTAAATACGGTCTGCGAGAATATGCACGAACATCAACGCAAGAAGAATATAATACCCGTAATTGCGCAAAAACATATAAATTTTGCCGCGTTTCTTATTCAGCGCGTCCACCATTCTGAATCCGTCAAGCGGATAAAAAGGCAAAAGATTAAATATGCAGAACGTCAAAGAATAGGTATAAATATAAAGGACTAAATCAAACAGAAAGATCGACATATACGTTCCCGCCGTTTTCGGAAGAACGAATTGAAAAACCAACTGCGCGATCGGATAAAACGCAAAGGCAAACAAAAAGTTCATCGCAACGCCCGCAACCGAGGTAAAAAAGCTACCCCACTTTCCGTTCTTGAAATTATACGGATTTACGGGTACGGGTTTCGCCCAACCAAACCCGACGAAGGCAAACGCCAAAATCCCGAGCAAATCAAAATGCTTGACGGGATTTAACGAAAGTCTACCGGCCATCTTCGGCGTAGGATCGCCGCATTTATAAGCGACGAAAGCGTGCGCAAATTCGTGCAAGGTAATCACGATCATAACGGCGAGAAAACTCGCTAACAAATAAACAAAATATTCCATACGAACCCTATTATATACTTTTTTGGTAAAAAAAGCAAGTTCGGCGTGTGATAATTTCGAGGAAACTATCACAAAAAATCCCGAAATCCCTTGAATTTCGTCGTATTTAGTCTTTTTTAAGCCTTTCGGGCACGAGATCGTTACGGATAAGATCTTCGTACGTTTGCGGCTTGACGATATATTCCGCTTCGCCGTCCTTTACGAGTACGCAAGGTGGAATGAGATTGCGGTTATAATTCATAGCCATCGAATAATTATACGCCCCCGTGGACAAAACGGCAAGGATATCCCCACGTTCCGCCTTCGGAAGATCGACGTTTACGGCGATCAAATCTCCGCTCTCGCAGCATTTTCCCGCGATCGAAACGAGTTCCGTCGTTTCCTCGTTCGCTCGGTTAGCCAGAACGGGCGTATATTTCGACTGATATAATGCGTATCGGGGATTATCGAACATACCGCCGTCGATCGCGATATATTTCTTCACGCCGGGAATTTCTTTGATCGACCCGACCGTATATAAAGTGATCCCCGCTTCCCCAACGATAGACCGTCCGGGTTCGATCAAGAGGAACGGAAGCGCGAGTTTTCTTTCTTTCGCTTGCTTTTTTACTTCCGCCACGAGGGCTTCTACGTATTCCGCGTACTCTTCGGGGGAAAGTTTTTTATCCTCGTCCGTATACCAAACTCCGTATCCCCCGCCAAGATTGAGTTTCGTGGGCTCAAAGCCGAGTTTCTCTTTGATTTTTGCGGTAAAATCCATACACTTTTCCACCGCCAAAACAAAAGACTTTTTCTCAAAGATCTGTGACCCGATATGACAATGATATCCTTCCAAAAGGATATTTTCTTTTGTAAGCGCGTAA
Organism: Clostridia bacterium; assembly: GCA_017471945.1. Taxonomy (GTDB): domain Bacteria; phylum Bacillota; class Clostridia; order Christensenellales; family Borkfalkiaceae; genus Scatosoma. The sequence continues at coordinate 8,641 of JAFURH010000056.1, forward strand.
GCGGTCACCGCCTCCGCCGTACCGTTCTGAATGGAAAAACCGAATTTACTGTCCGTCGTCGCCGTCTGTACGAACGCGTGCGTATGCGCTTCTACGCCGGGATTGATCCGAAGCAAGATCTTTTGTATGATCCCTCTTTTTTTCGCTTCGACGTCGATCTTATCGATTTCCGAATACGAGTCCGCAACGATACAGCCGATTTTCGCATCCAACGCTTCGCCGATTTCGTAATCGAGCTTATTATTCCCGTGCATATAAATTTTTTCGGCGGGAAATCCCGCTTGAAGCGCCGTGTACAACTCTCCGCCCGACACGACGTCGATGCCGATATTTTCCTCGTCGGCAATACGATAGATCGCCTTACAGGAAAAGGCCTTAGACGCGTACAATACCATACCGTTTTCGCCGTATTCTCTTGCAAGGGTATCGCGGTAGACCCGCATCATACGGCGAATATACGCCTCGTCAAACACGTAAAGCGGCGTGCCGAATCGTTGCGCCAGTTCCACGCAATCCGCTCCGCCAAGCTCCAAGTGCCCTCTCTCGTTTATTTTCAACGTTTCTCTCTCGTTCATAATCAAAACCTTTTCCGTGATTTACTTCTTTTATTTTAACAAATTTCGCGATAAAATGCAAGGGCGCAAAGGCATTATTTTATAAAAAATATAACGCTTTCCGAAAAAATTTTCCCGAAAAGCGTTTTTATTTATTTTTAACGGATATTCCAATCCTGCGCAATATCCTCAAATCGGTCGAAAAGATTTGCTTTCTCCACCTTCTCGCAGGTAACAAGGTCTACTTCGTCGATCCTTACGCTGTTCTTATACAGGATCATCTCCCCGATTTTTGCCCCCTTCTTTAACGGCGCTTTGATTTGTTTATTTAAACGAATTTCCGTCTTTATATCTCCGTTTTCTCCGCGTTTCGTAAACGAATATAAGCTCCGTTCGGCTCGGACGGTTACGCGGTCTGCTTTCCCTCCGCTTACGGCAATCTTTTCTTCAAGCGGCTGACTTGCGTCCACCACGAGTTTTTGCGTGTAATTTGCAAAGGCGTAATCAAAGGTTTTGCGGATATCGGCAAAGCGTTCGTTGCTGGTTTTTTCACCGATCACAACGGAAATTATACGCATATTTTCGCGCTTTGCCGTCGCCGCCAAGCAGAACCCCGCCTGACTCGTATATCCCGTTTTACCGCCGTCGCACCCATCGTAAAAACGCACGAGCTTATTGGTATTGCTGATTTCCGTGTATCTTCCTTGCGGGTGTTGGAATTTATCCATCCAAACCTTACCGAATTCGAAATATTTCGGGTGTTTGATCAACTCTTTCAACATAATCGCAACGTCTTTTGCGCACGAATACTGCGGCTCTTTGGGCAGCCCCGTGCAATTCGCAAATAACGTATTCGTCGCTCCCAGCTCCTTTGCCCGCTCGTTCATTCTCTGGGTAAAGGCGTCCTCGCTACCTGAAACCTTTTCGGCAAGAGCAACGCAACTGTCGTTTGCCGAGCAAACCACGATACTTTTCAACAGCTCTTTAACGGGATATTTGGCGTTTGCCTCCAAAAACACTTGCGATCCGCCCATTGAAGCCGCACGATCGCTGATTGAGATCTCGTCGTCGAATCCGAAACGTCCCTCTTCAATCGCTTCAAAAGATAAAATCAAGGTCATTATTTTGCACATACTCGCGATCGGAAGCCTCGCATCGGGATTTTCCGAATAAATCAATTCGCCGCTGTTTGCGTCGATCGTATACGCCGCTTTTGCCGTTAATTTAAGATCTACGGCGTTGCTTTCCGTTCCGGTTTTTTCAAGCGCCAAACAAGCTTCCGCCGTGATAGGCGCTTCGTCGCAATTTTTATAAGAATTGATCGCCTCTTTCGTACATACGCCCGAAATCAAAATACATCCGAGCAAAAGATTGACAAACTTTTTCATACCCTTAGTTTGATTCGTTTTTTTATAATTATACAAAAAAACTATGCTATACATAATTATTATGCGTAGCATAGTTATTTTGCTTTGTTATTCAGTGATCATTTTTTTTATATCGATACCGTATCCCCTCGTCGGATCGTTTAAAAACACGTGGGTGACCGCTCCTACAAGCTTACCCTCTTGCAAGATTGGACTTCCGCTCATTCCTTGCACGATACCGCCCGTTTCGTCGATAAGTTCGTCGTCGGTGATTTTGATCACGTAATTTTTATTAGAGCGGTTATTTTTATCTACCTTAACGATTTCAATGGAATATTTTTTAGGACAGATCCCGTTAACGGTCGAATATACGTAAGCCTTTCCCGGTTTCACTTCCCCGGAATCCGCTTTCGCTTCTATCAAATTGGTCAAATCGTAGTTTTCGGATACGTAGCCGTAAATCCCCGAATCACAAAGTTTTTCCGCCGTTCCAAGACTGATATCGCTTAAAAACATTCCTCTAAGCTCGCCTGCGCGTCCGCGCACGCCTTTGGCGATTCCGACGATACTGCAACCGTATACTTTACCGCCCGCAATTTTCATTTCCCGTTTATCCTCGCCGACGACGGAATGACCGAGCGACCCGAATCTGCCGTTTTCTTTATTGATATAAGTCACCGTACCGATTCCCGAAACGTTATCCCGTACGAGTACGCCGATCTTATAGCGTTCACTCGTTTTATCTTTTACGGGTGCAAAACGGAAAGAAAGCTCTTCTTCACCGCGTTTTACTGAAAAGTCCGTTTCTTTTTCCTTATTTTTATTGAGTATCTCGTTGAGTTCGCCGACGGAATTCACTTCGATTCCCGCAACTTTAAAAATGATGTCGCCTGCGCGAATTCCCGCTTTAGAGGCAGGAGAAACGGGTCCCGCTTCCGTCATCACCTCGCAAACGCCGATAATTTGCGCACCGCCTGCCGAAAGCGTAAAACCGGCGGGCATACCTCCAACGTAAACTTCGTATATATGCTCCTGCGCGCTTGCGGAAACCAAATTCGCGTTACTGAATGCAAATCCCGCCGTCGCAACGATTCCAATTAAAAAAGTGCTTACTCTGCGCATATTTTCCTCCATTTAGAAGGTAATTTGTGCAGACTAAGCAACTTCTATTCCGTATGAAATTTTATTTTACAAAGGCTATTTTCCGCCATTCCCGTCAAAGTAAGGAAAATTTGTATTCTTTTGCCTGTTTCACGAGCTCTTCCGCGTGCTTTCTTGCAAATTCGTCTGTTTCGTCGCCACCGAGCAACCGCACGATCTCGCAAATATGCTCTCGTTCGTCAAGCTGACGGATAGTCGTATGCGTCTTTCCATTTTCTTCGCGTTTTTCGATCAAAAACTCTCTGTCGCTCATCGAAGCGATCTGCGCAAGGTGCGAAACCGCGATAATCTGCGTATTTTTTGCGATTTTTGCAAACTTTTCTCCCACGACTTTCGCCGTCTTACCGCTGATCCCCGCGTCGATTTCGTCGAATAAGTACGTGGAAATTCCGTTCAGATCGGAAAGGCGCGTTTTGATCGCAAGCATAAATCGGCTCATTTCCCCGCCGCTGATAATTTTGCCGAGCGGCTTTACAGGCTCGCCTGCGTTCGCGGAAAATAAAAAGCAAATATCATCCAAACCGTTCGCCGTCGCCCGCTCCGCATCTTCGGGCGTATAGTCTTGAAAATCGATGGAAAACGCGGCGTTTGGAATATTCAAAGTCTTTAATTCGTCCGTAACCTTACGGCAAAATTCTTCACCGTGTTTTTGACGGATCGCCGTTATTTGTTTGCAGACTTTATAAATGTCCTTTGCCGTTTCCGCTTTTTGTTCGGTGAGCGCGGCGTATTTTCCTTCGCAGTCGGATAAAAGCTCGAATTTCTCTTCCGCGGAAGCCAAAAACGCGTTAATTTCCGTTGCCGTCGTGCCGTATTTTTTCTTCAACGCTTTGATTGCGTCTAAACGGTTTTCGATTTCTTCCGCTTCATTCTCGTCAAAATACAGCTCGTCGCCTAAATCGGAAAGCGTTTCCGCGATATCCTCAGCCTCCATCGCCAACGCTTCCATTCGTTCAAACGTCTTTTCGTATTCCTCGTCCAGTCTAACTATGGAAGAAACGGCACGCTTGGCTACGCGGACGCTATCTAACGCGCCTCCTTCGTCGGATAACGCCGAAACAGCCTCTTGCAAAGAAGAAATCAGCCGTTCCAAATTATTGATTTTATTCTTTTTCGCGGTCAGTTCCTCTTCCTCCCCTTCTTGGAGGGCAACCGATTTGATCTCGTCTATTTGGAATTTTAAAATATCCAACGTTCTGCCGCGTTCTTGTTCGTCGCCGCCAAGCAGTCCGATTTGCGTTTCAAGCCGCTTTTTCTCGGCGATAAGCTCGGAGAGTTTTTCTTTTTTCGGAGTTAATTCCCCGCCGATCACGCCGTCAAGCGTCTTTAATTGATTGCTTTCTTTGAGCAGAAAAAAATGCTCGCTTTGACCGTGTACGTCCACGACGCTGTCGGTTACTTTACGCAACATCGCCGCCGTCACCGTATTTCCGTTGATTTTGATTGAATTTTTACCATTCTCGGAAAAACGACGGGATATAATCAACTCCCCGTCGCTATCGATATCCATTTCACGAAGGGTTACTATCGCCTTACTCGTTTCAGGCAAGACGAACTCAGCTTTGACCATACACTCCGTTTCCCCATAACGGATCATAGATTTATCCGCTTTTGCGCCTAAAACGAAATTCAGGGAATCCAAAATCACGGATTTCCCCGCGCCCGTTTCCCCCGAAAGTACGTTAAGCCCTTCGGAAAACGAAATTTCCGCACGTTCGATCAACGCTACGTTTTTTACGGTGAGTTTTGCAAGCATAGCCTTTTCCTTTATTTTAAGAACTCGTTTATTTTTCCCACGAGCGAAACCGCCGAATCGCCCGTATCGCAAACGATCAAGAGCGTATCGTCCCCCGCCACGCATCCGACGATCTCGGGATAATTGAGCTTATCCACGACCGTACCCGCGTTCGCCCCGTTTCCGGCAAGCGTCTTTACGACCACGAGATTTTGCGCACATTTAACGGTCAACACGCAATCGCGGAACAAACTACGCATTTTAGGAGATATTTCGTTTTCCCCGTCGTTGATATACGCATAGCGGTATTTCTTCTCGATTCCCGATACCTTAAAAAGATGCAGGTCTTTGATATCCCTCGAAATGGTCGCCTGCGTAACGACGTAGTTGAGCTTATTCAGTTCCGCGCAGAGCTCTTCTTGCGTTTCAATTTCCGTTTTCGAAATAATTTCGAGAATTTTAGCGTGCCTTGCCGTCTTTAACATTTTTTTCTCCTTGTTTATCATATATCATTTGTTTAACTTATTCTTGATCTTACGGAAGAAATCCGTTTCCTTTCGAATGGGAAACTCAGCCGCGAAAGGCGCTTTTCGCGCAAGCAATTCCTCTCCTTCCGATAAATATCCAACCACTCTTCCGTCCACCAAAACGAGGGTTTTTCCGTGCGTTACGGAAATTTTAAACTCCTCCGAATCTGGAAATACGATCGGGCGCTTGCTCATTGAAAAGGCGCAGATCGGCGTCAATAAAAAGGCGGGAACTTCGGGGGTTAAAATCGCGCCGCCCGCCGAAAGGGAATACGCCGTCGAGCCCGTAGGCGTAGAAATCAGCACACCGTCGCCCGAAATATCGTCGCTCCCGTCGCCGACTGTAATATGAAGCTTTAAAATCTGCGTTTCGTAAGGATTCTTTTCGTCGAAATACCGTTGAAGGGCGACTTCGTTCAACGCGTAATGCGTTTCCCCTCTCAATTGAAGCTCTAATAAGCTACGCTTTAAAATACGGCAATCTCCCGCTTCTACCTTTTTTAAAAATTCACAGATTTCAAACGCTTCGGGTCTTTCATACTCGGCGAGAAAACCGAGATTTCCGTAATTGATCCCGATCATTTTAATGCGCTTTTGCGCCGCGATGGTAGCAGCGTGCAAAATAGCCCCGTCGCCTCCAAGCACGATCAAGATATCCACGCCGTCGATTTCCCGATTCGTCGAAAAAATAACCGTTTCGTAGCCTTGTTTCTCCAAAAACGCTACGAATTGTTCTAATATTTCCCGATTTTCTTTTCTCGTCGAATTCCCGACTACCCCGATTTTCATTTAAAACCTCTTTGGTATTATTTTAGTTCCCCTGTAGAATTATGCCTGACAAAGTTCTTGACTTCTTCAAGGATATTTTCAAGAGTTTTCGCTCCCGTATTTGATTTTTTAAGATATAATACGTATTCGATATTTTTCCCCTTTCTGATCGGCGCGTTGACGATCCCAAAAGGCAACATCCCCGAAGCAAGGCAATAGCCGTACACTTTTTTCACGATGTCTGCGTGCGCGGAAGGATGAACGATTCCGCTTTTACCGATATGCTTCTTTTCACACTCGAATTGCGGCTTTAAAAGCACGAAAGCTACGCCGTTCTCCTTTACCGTATCAGCGATCACCGGCAAGATCAGGCGCAAAGAAATAAAGCTTACGTCTGCGGTCACCCCGTCGGGTTCTTCTTCAAAATCAGATTTCGAAAGATAGCGCGCGTTGGTATTTTCCATTAAAACGACTCGATTATCCCTTTTGAGCGAATCGTGCAATAAAGATTCTCCCACGTCCACGGCGTACACTTTTTTCGCACCGTTTTGAAGCAAACAATCGGTAAAACCGCCCGTACTCGCGCCGATATCCGCAAAAATCAGTCCGTTACAGTCAAAATCAAAGCTTTTTAACGCTCTCGAAAGCTTATAGCCGCCGTTGGAAACGAAATATTCATCGGCTTTTACAAAGGTGATATCGTCCGTTTCTTTTACGTCGTCCTTTGCTCGCAACTTTTTGCCGTTGACGAGCACTAATCCTTTTTCAAGGGCTTCCGCCGCTTTCGTGCGCGAACCGAACTTGTCGGAAAAATATTTATCCGCCCTCATATCAGCTCCGCGATATACTCTTCGATTTCCGCGCAATTCACGCCGTATTTACGCTGTAATTCTCCCACGCTTCCTTGCACGATAAATTCGTCTTTATAAGCAAAATTGCGCACGGTTTGCCCCTTTCCCAGACCCATAACGGCCGTATTCACCATTGAGCCGAAGCCGCCGAGTAAAACGTTATCCTCAATCGTAACGATATGTTTGCTGCGATCGCTCCGTAATAACCGCATATCCAAAGGCTTGACGAATCGCGCGTTTACGACGTTGAACTCCTTTCCTTTTGCCTGTAAATTTTTAAGTACCTTCATTGCAACGACGAGGTTTCTTTCCCCCGCCGCATAAACGGTGACGGACGCGGCGTCGCCTGCGTTATGATGATATTCCCATTTACCGACTTCCAGTTCCGCGCCGTCGTCGGGAAATACGATCTTTCCCGCGCGCGGATACCGAATGGCAAGCGGATGGGCGTAAGTCGCGCTGAAACGAAGCGCTTTTTTGAATTCCTCCGTATCCTTCGGCGCTATAACCGTCAGATTCGGTACCATAGACAAATACGACAAATCGAAAACGCCTTGATGCGTTTCGCCGTCCGCGCCTGAAATCCCAGCCCTGTCGATACAGAAGGTCACGGGCAGATCCATCGAGCCTACGTCGTGAATGATCTCGTCAAACGCACGTTGTAAAAAAGTCGAATAAATTGCGTAATACGGCTTTATCCCCTGCGTTGCCATTGCCGCGCAAAGAACGCAGGCGTTCTCTTCACAGATCCCAACGTCAAAAGCCCGTTCGGGATAAGCGGAAAAGAATTTTTCAAGTCCGAGACTTTCTTTCATCGCCGCGGAAACAACGGCGATTTTCGGATTTTCTTCGGCAAGCGCGCAAAGCGTTTCGCCGAAAACTTCCGAGTACTCCCGTTCTTTGATCGCGCCCACGGGCGGCACGCCGTGCGTGTTCGTCGGATGCTCTTCGCTGAATTCGTAGCCCTTTCCTTTTTTAGTGACGATATGCAATAAAACGGACCCCGTTTTCAGCTTGTTTTTCGCTTCGTCCATCGCGTCCAGCATTTCTTCAAGGTCGTTACCGTTTTTAACGCCCATATAAGTAAACCCGAACTGCTCCAAAAGTCTGACGTTTTCCGCTTTTTCTTTATCCATTCCCGAAAGAATTTCGTGCATACCTCCCACCGTCGGAGAAATGGACATTCCGTTATCGTTCAAAACGATCAGCACGCGCGTGTTTAAAATTTTCAAACTGTTAAGAGCCTCGTAAACGAGCCCGTTATTAAACGAGCCGTCTCCGATGTACGCAACGACTTCAAAGCTTTCCTTTTTCAGATCCCGCGCTTTTGCAATCCCGATCGCTGCGGAAACGGAAGTCCCCGCGTGACCCGTATCGTAGCAATCGTATTCGCTTTCCTTGCGTTTGGGAAAGCCCGAGAGCCCACCCGTTTGACGAAGAGAGGAAAATTGCCGCCCTCTTCCGCTCAGAATTTTATATGCGTAACATTGATGCCCTACGTCAAATACGATTTTATCATTCGGAAAATCAAAGGTATAAAAGAGCGCAACGGTCGATTCTACCGCGCCAAGGTTGGAGGCAAGGTGTCCGCCGCACTTTAACACGGTCTCGCAAATCGTAGCGCGAAGTTCGTCGCACAAAACGTTTAATTGATTTTTCGAAAGCGTTTTCACCGTTTCCGGCGTTAAAGACCTGAGCATCTTTTCTCCTTATTTTCTCCGTCAATGCGCGCGATTGCGCACGAAATCTACCAAATCGTGTAAAAAAGCCGTATCTCCGTCCACACCTTCCAACACGGCGTGACAGTCCGCCGCGCAAAGATCGGCGTTCACGCAGGCGGTTTCCAACCCGAATACCCGAACGGCAGTCAGTTTATTCTCTTCTTTGTCTTTACCTATCGATTTTCCGAGTTTACCGAAGTCTCCTACCTCGTCTAAAATATCGTCCGTGATCTGGAACAGATCCCCCAGCAGCTTACCAAACGTCTCCAACGCGGAAAAACATTTATGATCCGCCAAGATACTCGCGATCGCCACGGGCGCAAGCAACAATTTCCCCGTCTTATGTGCGTAAATATACGCAAGATCCTCTTCGGAAAACGCGCGGTTTTCCGAAGAAAAATACATATCCGCCGACTGCCCCGCGATCATACCGTTCACGCCCGCACAATCGCTCAAAAATTTGGAAGCGTAAACAAACTTTTCACCTTTCAAACATTGCTCGAAACACACGGCGTACGCAGTATTTAACAGTCCGTCGCCCGCGAGAATTGCGTTAGCTTCCCCGAAAACCTTGTGATTAGACGGTTTTCCACGCCGAAAATCATCGTTATCCATCGCCGGCAGATCGTCGTGTATCAACGAATAGGTATGGATCATTTCGATCGCCAACGCAAAGGGTAAGATCTCTTCTTTTTCTACGCCGAGGATATCCGCCGTAGCCAACGCCAAAACGGGCCGAACCCGTTTACCGCCAAGCAGTAAACTGTAAACCATACTCTCGCCCAAAACTTTCGGTTTGGTTTGTAGGGTCTGCGCGTAACGTTTTGCGTATTCCTCAAAAAGAGATTGATATTTTTCGTATTGAGAATCAAAGGTATACACGAACTTTTACTCCTTTAATGCCGCCACGTAAGTATTATACATAAGCATCGCGATCGTCATCGGTCCGACGCCGCCCGGAACGGGCGTAATATACGAAGCTTTTTCTTTTACTTTTTCAAAATCAACGTCGCCGCAAAGCTTACCGTTCCCGTCGCGGTTGATTCCAACGTCGATCACCACCGCCCCGTCTTTGACCATATCTTCGGTAACGAACTTTGCGCGCCCTATCGCCGAAACGATAATATCCGCGTTTTTACAGATTTCCTTGATATTTTTCGTTTTGCTATGGCACACGGTCACCGTCGCGTTTGCGTTTAAAAGCAATAACGCCATCGGTTTTCCAACCGTATCGCTACGCCCCAACACCACGGCGTTTTTACCTTCGAGCTCGATCCCTTCACGCTTGAATATTTGCATAACGCCGAGCGGTGTACAAGCAACCGTTTTCTCCTCGTGCAATACGAGTTTCCCGAGATTTTCCGCAGAGAAACCGTCAACGTCTTTTTCTCTGGGGATTTTTCGCATCGCAGATTCCGCGTCGAAGCCGCTAGGAAGGGGCAGTTGCAATAAGATTCCGTGGACGTTTTCCGCTTTTGCAAGCTCGTCCAACACGTCTTCAAGCTGTTTTTGCGAGCAATCCGCGGGCAACTCGTAGGAATACGAATTGATCCCCACTTCCGCACAAGCTTTGATCTTATTGCGAACGTAGATTTGCGACGCGGGATCGTTTCCCACGATCACCACCGCAAGTCCCGGTTTCAGCGCAAGTTTTTCGATTTTTTCTTTCAGCTCCGCGCGAATACTCGCCGCGATCGCCTTTCCGTCTATAATCTTCATACGCTTATTTATTGATGACGCCTGCCAGTACGCCGTTCACGAAGTCCGCGCTCGTTTCCGTGGAATACTTGCGGGCAAGTCCCGCCGCTTCCGACACCGAAACTACGGGCGGGATATCGTCGAAATATTTTATTTCCGCCATCGCGATCAGTAAAATACTTTTGTCCGTAGGATTGATTCTGTTTTCTTTATAGTGATGGCAAGCCTCTTCAATGCCCGCGATCAATTCCGCCCGATTGGTTTCCACGCACGAAACGAGAGAATTCGCAAAACGAATATCCTCTTCTCGTTCGAGCTCGAATTTCTTAAAAATTTTTTTCTTGAAAGCCTCGCCGTTATCTTCGTTGAACTGTTGAGCGAAAATAATATTCAGCGCCGCTTCTCGTGCCGCATTTCTCATAGTCTTTCTCCGTGTTTCTCCTTGCAAGACGAACTCCCTTCACGTTCCTAACGCGAAGGGAATCCTCTTGATTATACTCAGTTTTCCGCGACCTCTTCCTCTTCTTCCTTTTCAGGTTCGACGGACTGCGGCTCGCAAAACTTAACGTCCACGACGTGTACGTCTACTTTCGCCACTTTATACGAGGTCATATTTTCCACGCTGTGGATAACCGACTGCTGAATACGGTAGGCAAGTTCGGGTACGTCGTATCCGTATTTCGCAACGACGGAAACGTCCGCATAAACGGCGTCTTTATCGAAACGGATACTGATACCGCTCGTTTTCGTATCGAGAGGCAACGCTCCCTCCACTTCCGTTACGGCGATCGCGATAATTTCCTGCACGATATCCGCGTTATAGACGATTTTGCCACTTTGTACGTTCAATGAACCGAGTTTAATATTAGACATTCAAAAAGGTCTCCTTAATAACTTTCAATCTTATTATAGCACATCTTTTTGAATAATTCTACTATTTTAACGCATTTTCTTACATTTTTTCTCTAATTAACTCTCCGAGTACACGGGCATAATGATTACGTTTCCCGAAGCGATGCCCGTTTCGTCTTTCATCATATTATAGATGGAAAGCGCCGTGTCGAAATTCAGCTCTGCGGAATTGATAAATACGTTCACGTTATCCGAAGAAGTAGATACGGAAACCACCGCGTCGGAAAAGCCGAGCGACTTGACCATATTTTCAAGGACAAGCTCTTTTTCCATCGCTTCGACGATATCCATTTTCATTTCCGTCGCTTCTTCATACTTCTCGTCCCCTGCTTCGTAGAGCGCGATGACGCTGTCGAGCTGGATCAATTCCTCATTCCGCGTCGTCGTACGTTCCGCACGATATGTCGAGAAATAATTCGCGGGCGTAACGCCGCTCGCGTCGCTTTCTACCGTTTGGGTGCTTGAAAGCACGAAATTAAACACCGCCGTTGCCCCGAGCAACACCACCAAAGAACTCATAGCAATAATTTTCTTCTTGTTTGACATAATTTTTCTCCTTTTATTCTTTTTTTAAATAAATTTTAACAGATTTTTCATCCGTGCCGAGCGCGGCAGAAACCGCCTCGCGGATATCCATCACGACCCCCAGATTGTTCGCGCCGCTACATACGACGACTACGCTTTGCACCCCTTCTTCCGTTTCACAGATCATCACTTCCGCCTCGCCCACGCCGTCGATTTGCTTTAAAATAGCGCTCAATTTCTTTTCCGACTCCGTTTGTGCCGTTATCGTCGGCGCGCTCGTTTCCGCTTTTTCTTCCCCAAAAAAGACCTTCCAAGAAGCGAACGCCAGCACGAGCGCGATCGCAAAAAGGATCAAAATTTCCTTTTTCTTTCCTTTGAAAAATTCTTTTATGGAATTTCCTTTCGACTGACTATACAATTTCCACCTCTCCGATCCCCGTTTCTTTAAGAAACCCGATAATTTTTTCCTTCGTCTCCGCGTCGGGTTCGACTTCTAAAGCCACGGTCGCCTTAACGATTTCTATTTTATCGTTCTCGTAGCTTCCGACGAGAATGTCCGTAGTTTCTTGCTTATATCGCCATTCCAAAGTGACGCTTACCTGAACGGAGAATTCTGTTTCAAGCGAAGCTTCCAGCTCTTTCGCAACGTTTTCGACGGATATTTTACTGCAATAATCTATGAAACTTACGTCCTCGTTTATAACCGATTTTTCAAAAATTCCTTCGGAATTTATATTTTCCGCGCCCCCCAGGTATTCGAAAACGGGCGATACGATCGTAAAGACGCAGACGACTTTCATTACGCTTTTGATAACGCCGTTCGTCTTTCCCTCCGGCAGGATCGCCGTCAAAATCGCCGCGATCAGTACCACGCCGATCACGCTTAAAATATATCCGCTCAAAAGAACGCCTCCGAAGTGCCGACGATCAGCACGATACACAAAAAATATAAAAATGCGCTGAATAGTACGCCCGCCGTACAATAATTTAGATTGCTCGCCGTTTCTCCTAAGAAATCGGAAATCCGCTCGTCGCCGAAGGGCTGCGTGATCGCCGCCGTAAGCTTTAAAAGTAAGTTCACGGATACGAGCAAAACGATCGGTTCGAACAATACGGATACCATCATAAAAATGCTCATACTTCCAAGAGAATTTTTAATCAGCGCGCTACCCGCAACGGCAAGATCGAATCCACCCGATAAAAATCCTCCCACGATCGGAACGCCCGTGCCGATTGCGTATTTCGCCGCCCGACGGGTGATTCCGTCGTACGTTGCCGCCGTTAGCCCTTGTAGGGTGAAAAACAGCCCGAAAACGGATACGCTTACGCCTATGATCCATTTATTGACGCTCTTGAAAAACGCGGCGAATTTTCCGAATTTCAATTCTTTGGAAAGATGCCCCGCCACCGAGAACGCAATGATCACGAGCGTCAACGGAAATACGACCGAAGAGATCAAGGTCACGATATTCGTGCTGAAAAACGCAACCGCGGGACGACAGATCGCCGCTGAAACCGTACCGCCGCTTGCCGCCATCAAAGTCAATAATAAAGGAAATACGATCTGCATCTGCGTTTGCATTGCCGAAACACTTTCTTTTGCTGCTGTAAAACATTCCGTCACGACGGCAAGCACGGGAATCAGCGAGGACGCGTACGCGATCAGAAAGATCATCGATTCCGAGGACGCCGCCGTTTTTCCGACCTTTAAAGTAGTCACGATTCCGCATAACAGCGTTACCGCAGCGATACACAAAAAGGAAGGCAATAGAGTTTTTACGTTTTCAAAAAGAACGTCTGCCATTCCCGAAAAAAAATTCGGGTAATCTATCGAGTCCCCTTTGATATATTCAAAGAGTCGCTCGGAAACGCTTTTATCCGAAAACGAATCCAAAGAATCGACGTATTCTTCCAACGCTTGAAGATCCAATTCGTCAAGCAATTCTACAATGCTTTCGTTTAAACCGTTTGTTCCCTCGTTCGTTTCCGCGGTCGCCTTTACGGTGGATACGCTCGAAAAGAAAAAAGAAAAGTATATCAGGCATAGCACTACGGTAACGATCGTTATTATTTTTCTTTTCATACTAGCCCTAAAAAGTTTCCCACGAGGGAGAGCATACTTTCCAAAATGGGAAGCGAAAGTACGAGAATGGTAAGCTTTCCCCCAAGAACGACTTTATCCGCCAACGAATTGTTACCGAAATCGCTCAGAATCCCCGCGCCGAACTCCGTCAGATACCCCACGCCGACGATTTTCAACAGAATTTTCATCAAACCGTTATTCATTCCCGAAGCGTTGGCGATCGCGGCGAGGATATTCACGCTATTTTGCAGAAGATCCATTATAAAAATCAAAATCACGATCACGCCCGTTACGCCGACGGCAAAGGATAATTCCGGTTTAGTGCTTTTTAATAAAATGGAAGTGACTGCGGTGATAAACGCCACGCCGATAATTTTGAACAGTTCCATAGTTCGCCGCCTTGCTAAGTAAGATTAAAAATACGCTGAATTTCCGAGAACAGATCCCCGACCATTCCCACGACGACGGTCAAAACGATAATCAGTCCGACGATACTCACGAGGGTGGCTATATCGTCACGGTCTGATTTTTTAAGGACCTGACAGATCACGGTAATGATGATCCCGACCGCAGCTATTTTAAACAAAATCGAAATGTCCATAACGCCCTCTATACGATTAACACCAAAACGGCAAGTCCGAGCAAAAAACCGAGTTTTAGATACAGATTTCCGTATCTTTCACATTCCTTTGCACTCTCTTCTTTATAATCGGAAAGCTGTTTTCGTACGCCCGAAAAATACTCCTTTTGCGAACCGCTATCCCCTTTGCCGAGCATCGTAAGATAATCGCCCGCAAAAACCTTTTCGTCCGCCTTTAAGAAATCATATTCGTCTAAAAGTCCGTGTACGCCTGTGTCTTTTGTCGTTTTTTGTCTTAATGTTCCGAAAAAGCCTTCTATGAGCTTTTGAAACTCTCCTTTATAAGGATATTTTACCGCAAACTCCATAAGCGGACGCCGATAATAAGCTATTTCGTTCAAAAAGCGCTCGTTGAACTCGTAAAACTGTCCGAAGAAGTGTTTTCGCAATCGATATTTTCTTGCGCAAAAACGTCCGCAATAAGTTGTAAAACAAACGATCGCGAGCCCGATTAAAATTTTCATAATCCATTTAACCTATCCGTTTTCCTTTTTCGTCGTATACGCCTTGCAGAGCTCCGATTTCGTCCGTACGCAAAACGACGTATCGTTCAAACGCACCCAAAAAACTCTCCTCGATCGTTTCGATCTTATCGAAATGTGCCGTTGCGATCGTCTTTACCCCTGCGGAAATTGCCCTTCGGACGGCGCTCATATCAAAAGCGGAGAGCTCGTCCGTCACGATCAGATCAGGGCGCATCGCACGGATACCCGCCTCAAACGCTCGTTCTTTATCCGCATATAACAAAACGTCGCTCGTCGCTCCCAGCTCTCCCGCCGAAAGTTCCCCGCGCTCGTCGCATACGAGAATATTCCTTTTCGTGTTTTCGCTGATCATCCGCGTAAGATCGCGTAAAATCGTCGTTTTTCCAAAGCCCGGCGGCGATACGATCAATACGCTTCGAAGCCTGTCGGTAAGACATCGCTCGTAGATCTCCCGTCCACAGCCGATTATTTCGTGCGGCACGCGTATACATAAAGACTGAATTTTTCGAATTGACAGCGGATTTCCCTTTTCATAGACGAATTCTCCCGCCAACCCTATTCTCTCGCCGTGTTCAGCCGTGATAAACCCGCGCTTGATCTGTTCTTCGACCGAATATACGGAAAATTTCCCCGCCGCGTAAACCGTGTCGGAAATCTCGCTATACGAGCAAACGAGCGCTTCCGCCTGCTTTTCCGTCAGCCCGAACGCGGATAAATAACGGTATGCGCCCGCATAGTTTACAATCGTCGCCTTTTCCGCCCGTAAACGCAATTCGTAGAGCATTTTTCCGTTGACGAACCGAAGCGCGTCTTTTACTTTGTTCGGTAAAAATTCCAGCATCGGTATAGTATATGGTCAAGCCTTCGAAAATAGAACGAAAAAACACCTTTTCAGCAAAAAGATGAAAAGGTGTTTTTCCATAGGAGGTATGAAAAACTTATTTCGTATAATCTTTGAGTAATTCCGCGCTCTTTTCCACAAAATCGGAAAGTTCTTCCGGCGAAAGCTTTTTGTAAGAAAGCATCGCAAGATAATAAATCTGATTGATTACGAACGCTCGCTTTTCTTCCGCAAGCTCGGCGATTCCCGCCACGACGGGATTGGAAAGATTGAGCACCAACGTCGCGTTCTTCGTCGGATCGGTCGCGTCCATACCGTAGAACCCGTTCATTTCCGACATTCTGCGGATAAATTCCTCCACCGTTACGATCGCGGGCACTTTATTGCTCTTAAACGCCTCTGCTTTCACTTGAATTTCTTTATTGACGAGGTGTTCTTTAAAGATTTCCACGATCTTTTTCTGCGTTTCCTCGTCGCCGTTTTCCCCTTTGAGCGCGCCGTCCAAATCCGCGTCGATACGCACGAAACGGCATACTTTGGGGTTTTTGTATTCAATAAAGCTTACGAAATGGGGATCGATATAAGTATCG
>JAFURH010000057.1 GCA_017471945.1 Clostridia bacterium
AGCATTGTATCATTCGGGATTTTATCGAGTCGATGGGCGTATCGCCTTTGGTTGCGGAAGAAGACGCGTGCAGAATGGAGCATTTGATCTCGGAGGAAACGTTTCTTGCAATGAAGCGTGCGCTTGGAAAGTGACGGGAAAAACGTGTCATTGCGAGGAGTGAAACGACGAAGCAATCCCAAAGACTTTACGGGCTGCGTAAAAAGAGATTGCCGCGCTTCGCCCGACGGCTATGCTCGCAATGACATCCCCCCCCCTCTCCCTACAAGGAGAGGCTTTTTTTATTGAAAATTTCATAAAAATACCAAAACTTTCAACGCCAGTATACGACTTGGCAACCTGTGACCATTGAAAAACCTCGAATGAAATGATAAAATAGAAGAGGTAAATAACCTTACAAGGGGTTAGTATACCCAAAAATCTATTTGATAAAGGAGTAAAAATTTCAATGGCAAAACAAAGAAAAGGTATTTTCATACTCTCGGTCGTGGCGGCGTTTTGCGCGACGATCGGCGTTGCTTGGCTTAGCCCGAAGCCCGTAAAAGCGGAAGATACGGCAACCCTTGGCGCGGATATTACGATTTCCGACGATTGGCGTTTGGGCGGTGCGATGAGCACGTTTTCTATTTGTGAATACGATAACGTGACCAAAGATACGACTACGACGGGCAACGCGACGTATGCGCTCGTGCCTGCAAAAACTTGGGGCGGATCGCCTGCAATCGCGCCCGGATACGTTACTTATAAGCTTTCGGCTGACGACGGCTACGATATGGCTTCTTTAAACGCGGCGTTTTTGGTGAGTTACGGGCATTGTAGTTCGGGCGCACAATGTTACGGGAACGCAGATTTCCAAATTCTCGTCAGCTATGATAACGTAGTGTTCACGAAGGTATATTCGCTTTATAACGACGACAGCATTATTCCCGAAGGGCAGACATCGACGAAAGGCGAATTAACAGGCTCAGACAATAAAATCACGCAAACAGATCATAAATATAACGTTTCCGTCGATTTATCGACCTACGCAAAGGGGCAATCGGAAATTTACGTGAAAGCGTATATGAAAGTTGCGGAAGCGACTGAACCGCTTGGAGAAATTCCCGTGCGTTTATATACGACGGACTTGACTGCTACGCAAGCGGAAGAATCGAACGCAGATATCGTGATTTCCAACGATTTCTTAGCGTCAGGCAAAACGATGTCCTCTTATAGTGATATTTACGAATATTCGGGCGTTACCCGCAATTCGGATAATACTACCTACGGTGTAGTTCCCGCAAGCTCTTGGGGCGGCACGGTGCTTCCCGACGACGGTTACGTCACTTATAAAATCGAGGCAAGAAACGAAAAAGCCTTGTCCGATATGAATTTAAACTTTACGGCGGGGTTTGGACATAACGGCGGGGTTTATTGGTATCAGCCGAAAGAAACGAACGTGCTCGGCGCAAATGCGCGCGTAGAAATCAGTTACGATAACGCAACTTGGCAAGAAGTTTATAATGCGCATACAGCTCAGGCACCGATTACCAAAGCCGCTGAAAGCCCAGACAACGTATATACTCCTTCTATTGATTTAACGGAATATGCGGAAGGGCAAGACGTTATTTACGTTAAGATTTGTCTTGATCATTTTACGGTCGAAGAATGTGTTGCTAATTATAACGCCGCAGGCACTTTGGGGTGGTCTTCGGTTTCGCTCGGCAATCTCGGCGTACTTTTGTTTGGCGTAGATATCCAAGCGAACGAAACGGACGTTGCGGCGGGCGAATACGTTTATTCGATCGATTACGAACAGACGACGGCGAAGGATAGCGTATATATTGCAAGCTCAAACGCTATTTCCGACCCCACCGGCAACGGGCATTATACGAACGGGTTGATTCCTGCGGCACAATGGGGCGATCCCGTAACGGCGGTTGCGGAAGCAAGCACGACGTATAAGCTTCCCTTAAACGGCAACGGCGTTTATACGAATTTCAGCGATCTGGCGATGAACGTGCGCTATTATCTGAATACTTCGTTATGCTCGGAAGCCGCGCTTTCGGTAGCGTATAACTACGATAACGGCGATGCTTGGACGAACGTAGATACGGCGTTTACGAGCGGTACGAAGAAGCAGACGACGGCGGTCGATTTAACGGCGGCGGCGACGGCGGAAGCCGCGTTGAATGCGGAATATCTCTACGTGAAGATCACGATGAAGCATACGGCGGGGTCGTGTAACCTTAATAAACTCGGCGTACATTTGCACGGCGTGGAATTTAAGGGTTCGCAAAATCTCGTGATGGAAACGGGCGCGTCCATTCGTTTGGACGGCAACAACGGTATCCGTTTCACGACTCTCGTCAACAAAGAGCTGGTGACGAAGCTGGAAAACGCGGGCTATACTCTTACCTACGGTACGTTTATCGCGCCGAAGGATTACGTAGATACGAACGCGCTCACCAAGGCAAATCTGTTCGGTGACAACGCGATATATTGCTGGGGCGAAGCGGTAGACGGCAAAACGCAGATCCTGCACAGAGAAGCCTTGCTTGTCGAGGATTATGCGGACGGATATCACGCGTTTAAATATTCCATCGTCGATATCAACGAAGCCAACCTTACCCGTCAGTTCGTCGGGCTTGGGTATATCAAAGCGACGAAAGACGGCGCGGATACTTATTATATGGCGGAATACGCGGGCGGAAACGTGGAGAACACGGCGCGTTCGGTGGTGTACGTAGCACAGGCGGAAGTGGCGACGAGCACGAACGAGGAAGATATTCAGGACTGCAAGGATCTGTATTTGTCGAACTTGACTGCTTCGAATACGGCGACTTATACCGTACGGCATATTTATTACAGCACTTACTATAACAGATCGACTGCCACGACCACGGCGACGGCGGCGATCGGTTCGATCGTGGTAGCGACCCCGAACGAAAAGTATTCTTCGACTCCTTCGGATAGCGATTGGGCGTATAACGAAGAATCGGGATTGTGGGAAAGAACGGTAAAATATTACGCGATGCAAGAAGTAATGGTACTTGATACGCACGTTTTGAAGTCTGAAACGGTCGGAACGGTGCTTGCGGACGGTAAGCTCACGTTGGAAATCTATTATTATCAGTCTACGAAGGTAGAAACGAGCGAAACGGATCCGACGGCGACGGTAGAGGAATAAGGAGGGAAATGAAAATGAAAAACACGGTAAAAAAATATTTAACTCCGAAAGTAGAGATCTTAAAAATTACGGAAGATTTGGTGCGGACCTCGCCCGTAAGCGACGGTTACGACAGCGATATTTTCTTCTCGACGAATACTTAACGGATAGAGAGGAAGCGGGGCGTTTGCGAACGCCCCGCTTTGAATCCCTTGTCGGTAACGACGAAGGCGAACCAAACAAAAAAATTTCAGGAGGCAACTATGGCAACAAAGCGTAAGATAGTCACGCTGTTCGTTTGCGGCGCGGTTGCGTGCGGGGCAGGATGGGGCGTTTCACTCGGCTTGAACTCCAAAACGACCACGGCGAGCGCGGAAAGCATCACCGTTTCGTCGGATTTCACGAACGGCGGCGCGTTTGAGCTCGTAGAGCGCAACGGACTGTTCTCAAAAAGTAACGTGGCGAAGGATACGGGCGCGGGCAACGCGGATTACGGGTTGATCCCCGCTTCGGGCTGGGGCGATCCCGTCGTGACGGGCGACGGCTCGATCACTTATCGTCTCGTAGCGGACGAGGGGAACGGATTTTTCGACCTCACCCTCGAATACGAGGCGTATCTCGGCTGTGCACAGCTTGATGAATATTATAACCCCGACCGTACGAACGTTATCGTATCGCTCAGCGAGGACAATATCGATTTTACCCCCGTTTATAATATGCATAACGGGTCGAGCTATAAAAATATCGCAAGCGCGGTGTGCACGCAGGATTTAGATACGACGAACAAATTCTCCGTAGGCGACGAGTGCTTCGGCAATACTTCCGACGTTTCGAAAACGACCCTGCGGCTCGGGGAGTACTTAGACGGGTATCAAGGGGAAATTTTCGTGAAATTCGATTTTTTGCAGCTCACCTACGACGAGCTTGACGCGCTCGTACAAGAGAAGAGAGAAATGACTTTGGAAGAATATATCCCTTGGGCGATCGACGCGACGAATAAAAAGCTGAATTTGAGCAAAACGGGCGTGCGCGTGTATAACGTGAATATCACGGCGGCGCAAAAGCAATTCGACGAAGGGATCACCGATCTTTACGGCGACGATTTCACGGCGATCACGCTTGCGGATTCGAACGCGGCGGCGACTTCGAACGTTTCCACCGACGCGGCGGCGAACGCGGCGTACGGCTTGATCCCCGCGGCGAGCTTTACCGACCCTTTGACCACCGCGACGGGTACGGTGATTTATAAGGTAGATTCTACGGCGTTAGAGGCGTTTAAAAATTTGCGCTTGCGCGCGGAGTATTTATTGAAGGAGCTCCCCAACGCCGACCTTCTCGTTTATATTTCCGATAGCCTCGACGGCTCGTATACGAAAGTATTCCACGCTTGGGAAGCCTTTGCGGGAAAGGCGTACAGAACGACCGCGCAGGTGGCGGAAATCGACTTGACCGAGTATGCGCTTGAAAAGCAAAGCGTATACGTGAAGATCGAGCTTAAACACCCGACCTTTACGGGCGAAGAAACCGTCGAGGACGTTTCTACGCGGCTTTTGAAAACGAGCTTTATTCAATGGGCGGATTTCGTTTCGGTGTCCGTTACGAACGATTCGACGAAAGGCACGGTAACGACGAACGCCGTAGACGGCAAGCTCCGAGAGGGCGAAAAACTCGTGGTGAAGATTGCGCCGATAGGGAATTATTATGCGCAGACGGTGCTCGTCAACGGGCAGCAACTCCCCGTCGTTTTGGGGAACGCCGTTTTGGAATCGGTAGCGAAGGATGTTACCGTGGAAGTCGTATACGCAGAAGGCACGCCGACCCAAGGCGAGGGCGAATATGCTTATAATTACAGCGCGGATTCGTGGGCGGACGGCGCGTTCCAGACGAGCAATCTCTCTATCGTCAACAACGTTGATTACAAAGGAAACAAGATGAACGCCGTCACCGCAGCGAAAACCAATTCGGTGGGCTGTGTTACCTATAAATACGTTGCGCCTGCGGGCAAGACCTTTGCGAGCGGCACAGCGGAATCCTACGCAAGACTTTTCGACTATTATTTGAAAGGACAACACGAACGCGTAGAATATTACGTAAGCTACGATAACGTAAGCTTTAAGCCCGTCTATAAGAGCTTGATCAATATGGACGGCGGGAACGCGGTGACGACCGTGCTCGATCTGGATTCGCACGTATTCGGGCGGGATTGCTTCTATTTTACGATCGTGCTCGGTTGCTCAAACGACAGAACGTGGACGAATATGAATTATTTCAAAATGTCTCTTTCCTATGAAAAGACTTCCGTAACCGTCGCTTACGGCGACGAGGGCGAGCAAACGCTTCTTCTCGATCGCGGAACGGCGTTCGTGCTTTCCGATCTCGTTTTGCCCGAAGGATTCGTCTGCTTGGACGAAACGCTCACCCTTTATACGGACGAAGCGTGTACGCAAGAATACGTGGTAGGCACGGCGGTGACGAAGGCTTTGAAACTGTACGTAAAAGGGGAGATCCCGCCCCGTAAATACGCGATTACCTACGTTTTGAACGGAGGCGTGAACAGCGAGGCTAACCCCGCGGAATATATCGCGGAGCAGCTCGGCACGGAAGCGTTGCCTTCGCTTGCCTTCGTCGCTCCGACGAGAGAGGGATATATCTTCCTCTACTGGTGTACGGACGAGGCGTGTGAACAGCCGTTCTTTGGCGTCGGCGAGGGATTCGAAGGGGATCTCACGCTGTACGCGAAATGGATCGCGGTCGGCGCGACGGATTTCGGCGCGTAAGGAGGAAAGAATATGAAAAACAAAAAGACGAAAAGTAAGATCCTTGCGGCGAGTCTTTCGGCGTGCCTGCTTTGCGGCGCGGTTGCCGTGGCGGGCTTGCATACGGTCGGCGCGTCGGCGACGGGCTTGAAAGCGGATATCTTAACGGACGACGAGGTGGCGGCGCTTTGGACGGCGGAAGAATATCGGACGATGGTGACCGAGGGCGGCACGATCGGTTCGGCGAACGGCGATAAGATCACGGGCAGTTTTAAAGCGACGAGCGCGAACGGGATCGTTGCGGGCGGTGCGACCGTCGATAAAGAAGCGGGGGATTTCTCCGTCGTGATTATGGGCGACCAGCAGACGGCGGTGGAATATCACAGCGCGTACGTGGCGGCCTCGTATAATTGGATCGTGCAGAACAAAGATGCGATGAACCTTAAAATGTACGTCAACCTCGGCGATATCGTGGACGACGTGGATTTCTTGCCCTGGGTAAGCCGCGGCGTAAACGGGGCGGTGGCGTTTGATAAAGGACGGCAGGGGAACTGGAAGATGCAGCTCGAATTCGCTTCCAACCAAGCGAAAAAGCTTTTGAACGCAGAGATCCCCACCGCGCTCGTTCTCGGAAACCACGACTATCAGGATATGGCGAATAATTACCGTATCAAAGATAATTTCAACGAATATTTCCCTCTCTCCGATTATTCGGGTTACGATTGGTTCGGCGAATCGCTTTACGACGACGTGGAAGCGGCGACTTATTTCTTTACGGGCGCAGACGCGGACGATCAGTATATGGTGATCACTCTCGGTTGCTATCCTACGGACGATATGCTCGCGTGGGCGAACGAAAAGGTAGCGGAAAATCCCGATAAAAAGGTGATCGTTGCGCTTCACGCATATACGGACGCGAACTCCGACGGCGGCGATATTTTCGATTACAGCCGTCACGCGTGGGATACCTTCATCTCGCAGCACGAAAATATTTTCCTCGTCGTGAACGGACACGAATGTACGGACGACGGCTCCGTTTGGAGAAGGGTGGACTACGGTGTGAACGGCAACCCCGTCACGCAGCTTATGATCAACCCACAAAAGGAAGAATTCGGCGGCGCGGGCATTTTCTCGCAACTTATTTTCCGCGCGGACGGCACGGTGGATTTCGTCTACTATTCGCCCTACGTTGCCGAGCATAACGGCACGGGATATTTTATGGACGAAAACCAGTTCACCTTCACGCTCGAACCCGAAAAGCTCGTCGCGCCCGCGGGCGAAGAAAACGCGCCCACGACGGTAGGCAACGCGATCGAAAAGACGAGCGCGACTTTTAGCTATCTCGGCAGAGAGACCGAAGAGGTTTGGCTTTCCGAGGTTTGGGACTATTATAACGTAACGCCGACCCTGAGCGGCTTACAGGCAAAATCGGGCGCGGGATACGTGACCCATCGCCTGTACGCAGGGGAATATAAGCGTTTCTCTACCCTTTCGCTCGAAGCGTTCGGGGAATTCGGAAGCGCGAACGGCGTTTATCAGATCGACTTGTCGGCAGACGGCGAAAACTGGACGACGGCGTATTATAACAACGCGGAAACGGGCTATTTCGATCGCCCGATCGACGTAAGCGGTATCGCGGCGGGCGCGGAATATCTCTACGTGCGCTTGTTCGTGCAGGACGCGGCGGTAGCAAAACTCAACGTAACGGGCGGCGCGGTGCAGACGGTGTTCACGGGGCAAACGTTTATGCAAACGCACGATTTCACAGCCTATACCGACGCGGCAAACGGCTTGGCGGGATATACCGACTGGGATATGCAAGGCGCGTACGCGAAATCTCTCGCGGTGCTCGGCAAGGACGTGAACGGCACGCCCATTCTCGGTTCGGGCGGCAGCGGTAGGCTCACGTATAAATCCTCTGTTACCTACCGTTTCGACGGCGGGGAAAAGAACAGGACCTTGCAAGCTCTCACCGTGGACTATACGATGACGGCGACCGATCCGATGCTTGCGCTTCAAGGTACGGCGTACGCAAACGGTTACGAGTTTGACGATCCCGATGCCGACTTCGTGGTGCGCGTGCTCGTATCGACGGACGGCAAGACTTGGCAGGCGGTAAAAACCGATTTGAGCTCGGCTGTCGATTACGGTACGGGCGGCGTTACGACGCATTGGAGTCAAGCCGTTCTCAACGACTACGTAGAAGATTCGGAGAGCGTACTCGTGAAGCTCGAATATTTGGGCTTTGGCGCGGGGCGCGCTTCCGTCGGATTCCGACAGATCAGGTTCAGCGGCGAATACGATAACGAGATCGTAACGGAAGAAGATACTGAACCCGTGATCGAGTACGTGTTGAACGGCGGTTATTTCGAAGGCGAAGCGGGCGAAACGCCCGTGCGCGAAGGCTACGAGTTCAAGGGCTGGTACTTAAACGAGAACTTCGAGGGACATAACGTGCTCGTCAAAGACGTGACGGAAGATTGCACTTTGTATGCGAAATGGGAAAGAACGTATTTCAGAGTGGTGTGGATGCTCGACGGCGGCGCGAACGACGAGAGAAACCCCGAATATATTTCGGACGGCGAATACTACGCGGTGATCTACGACGCGACGAAAGAAGGCTATACCTTCCTCGGCTGGTTCGACGGCAACGGTAAGGAGATCACCGAACTTCGCGCGGTGGAAAGCGATATTATCGTCTTTGCAAAATGGCAGACGCAGGGAGGAGAATCCGAAACTCCCGTAGATCCTCCCGCAGAGGATAATCCCCCGGAAACTCCTTCCGCACCCGAACAGAATAAGCAAACGAAAGAGGACGACGGTTGCGGCTCGTCGCTTACGGTCGTACCCGTAGCGTTCGTTCTCGGCGGCGTTGCGCTCCTTTTGAAGAAGAAAAAATCAGAAGAATAAGAAAAAGAAATCTCGTGGGGACGGAAAGACGCGTTCGCCGTCTCCGCGAGTATTTAAAAAGGCGGATTTTTGTTCCGTCAAGACTTTTTTCGGCGAAAAAATTAAAAAATCAACGTGAGTACAATTACTGAAAACATAAAACCATTGTTAAATTTTCCGAATTGTTATAAAATATTCTTATGAATATTTATTTTAGGGGAAAAAGAAATGAGTGAAATTCAAGTGGTTCAATCTCGCGCAAAAAATCAATACGACTTGGCGATCTATCAGTTCGGGCACGAGAAGTGCCCCGCCACGCAATCGTTCGGACCTTTCAAACGGGATTGCTTTTTGTTACATTTTATCGTAGCGGGAAGGGGCTTATATAGGGTCAGGGGCAAAGAATTTCCGCTTTCGCCCGGGGATTGTTTCCTCGTGATTCCCGACGAAGATACCTACTACGAGGCAGACCCGAACGACCCTTACGAATTTTATTGGATCGGGTTTCGGGGCGTGAACGCGAAAAGCCTTTTGGAAGGGTTGGGCTTTTACGAAAACGATAATTTCGTATATCACACGAGCGAACAGGAATACGAGATCTTGCATCGTTATATGCGCAGTATGATGCCGATCGAGCCTTGCAACGAGGTGGACGAAAAAACGTATACCTACAACCTCGGGTGCTTGTATATGATCTTGTCGCTGTTGATGCCGAGGAATAAAATGGTATACGGCGTCGTGGCGCACGTGGAGAAGAGCATTTGGAGCGAAGTGAGCGAATTTATCGCGTTCAACTATAATTCTCCGATCACGATCGAAAGTATAGCGCGGAAATTCAACTTCCACCGCACCACCCTTTATAAATTGTTCCGCCGCTACGCGGGCACTTCGCCGAGGGAGTATATTTTAAACTATCGGCTGGAAAAGGCGTTGCATCTTGTGAAAACGACCTCGTATTCGTATAAGAGCATTTCCTTAGAATGCGGATTTTCCGATCCGACTTATTTTTACAAAGCGTTCAAGAAAAAATTCAAACGCACCCCGCAGCAGATTCGGGAACTCAATTAAATACAAGGCAATAATTTAAATTTATTATATCATAACGGAGGACGACAAAAATGAAAAAGAGAAAAATAGCGCTTGCGCTTGCGAGTACGCTCGCGCTTTCTATGTTGGCAACGGCTTGCGGCGACGACGGAAAAGACAATAGCAAACGGTTTATCGTAGATTTGGGGTCGCTGATGCCCACAGAGAACACGACGGCGTCCGTCGATAACCCCGAAGTCATTCAGGCGAGCCGTTACATAGCGGAAGCGTATAAAGAAGAAAAAGGGCTTTCTATCGAGTGGGCGACAAATTACGGCAGAAATATCAGCGATAATCTGGAAGCCACGGCGGGCTGGTACGGAAATATGATCAACTCCAACCGTTGCCCCGTGATCGGGTTCACTTCGTTGAACGCGTATCAGGACAGAGATTATTATATCGTTCTCGACGAATATCTCGAACGTCCTAACCCTTACGTTCCTGCGGGCGAGCCGGGGAGCGTGCATTGGAAGGATATGTTCTACGATTACGTTTGGGATTCGGCGTCCATCAAGAACGTGAAGGGCGAAGTCGTGGCGATCCCCATTCTCCTTTCGGCGGGTGCGCAGACGGGTATTTTCTACAACAAAGACCTGATCGAAAAGCGGGATATTCCCGATAACTGGCAGGATTTCACCGAGTTGATGAAGGATATCAACGACGACGAGGACTATCGGAGTTTCCAACCCTATAACGGCTACACGACGCCCGGGCTTTATCAATGGGCGATGGAATTCAGCTTGACCCCCAACGTCCTCAAATGGATGACGGAAGAAGAAAGTAGCTTCAATATCGATTACGATAAGGACGGCACGCTTACGAGCTTGGAGGTCCTTCGCGGCGTTATGGAAGGCAAGTTCGACCCGACCAAAGAGGGTCCTGCGCAAGCCGTGTATAACCTCGCGTACGACTATTACGTGGAAGCGCTCCCTCACGGTTGGGGAACGTACACCTACAAAACGGCTTGGGACGAAGGCTCGCTTGCAATGTGGGATAACGGGATCTGGAACGTACCGATGGAAAACAGTAACGTCAACCGCGAGTTTGAATACGGCATCTTCTTAACGCCGCTTGCCGACAGCACGACGGACGGACTGGAAGATTACGCGGTGGAAACCGAATACTACAAGAATTTCGACGAAGTGGAATGTCCCGTTTCCGTCGCGCTCAACGTAATGAAACCCGCGGTGAAGAACGATCCCGAAAAGCTCGAAAAAGCCATCGACTTTTTGATGTATCTCACCACGGTGGATAATATCAGCGATATCGCGAACGAAAAGGGCGGTACGAAAGGGGCGGTCAAAGGCTCTTCGTATTATGAAATGCTCGACGAGGACGGTAACGATATCGGTTGGACGAAGCAAGACTTCCCGAAGGTTTCTTATTCGGCGGCTTGGCCTACGGGGTATACCTCTTTGCAATCGCAGAACATTAACGACCAGTTTGCGAAATGGGTAGACGGTAATTGCACTAATGCGCAATTCTATGCGAAGGTAAAAGAGCAGCAAAAGATCGGCGCGGAAGCGTATATCGAACAATTCAATATCGATACGACGGGTTGGGACATTAAATAATTCCCCAACCGATAAGAGGAAACAATGAAAAAATTCGCTTTAAAGAAAGGACTTGCGATAAAGATTTTGATCTTCGTACTTCTCGCCGCGGTGTTTTTTGCGGCGTGGGGGTACGATACCTATCGGGCTTCGCTCTACGAGATCAAGATTTATCATATTTCCGACGAAACGCCGTACGCGAGTATGAGTGAAAAAGTATCCTTCACCGTCCGCGTGACGAAGGACGGGAAACCGTGTAAAGATCACGAAATCAGCGCGACCTGTTCGAAAGGACAGCTGGCGTCGATGCTCGAACGCACGGACGAGGAGGGATTCGTTACTTTCGTTTACAGACCTTACGCGGAAACCAAGAGACAAAAAGCCGGTAAGGTGACGATCGAGCTTGCCGACCTTAGCAATTCTTTACTGATCGAAGTGAACGCAAAAATGAGTTTTTCGATCGAGCTTCGATCGCCGGAGGTGGTGTGATGAAAGTGTTGAAATATATCTGGCGCAACCGCGCGGCGTATCTTATGATCGCGCCGCTGATGATCGGCGTTTTAATCTTTTGCTATTATCCGCCTATCTACGGCTTCTGGCTTGCCTTCACCGACAAAGCTTCCGTAACCGAAGGTTCGTTCGTCGGATTCGATAATTTTAAGTATATCTTCACCGACCCTATTTTCCTTCGTACCTTTTCAACTATGCTCAAAATCCAAATCCCCCGCTTGATTTCGGGGGTGGTCGTGCCTTTGATTTACGCGGAACTCGTGTTTGGGCTTTCGAGCAAAAAAGCGCAAGGGATCTACCGTGTCTTTATTCTGCTCCCTACGGTCGCGCCGGGGGTCGTAAGCACCCTGCTGTGGAAACAGATCTTTCAGGTAGACGGGCTTTTAAACGCCTTGTTCGGGCTTGGAGAGATCGACTGGCTGGGCGACGCGGACTACGTTATCGCCGCGATTTTGATTCAGGGCTTCCCTTGGATCGGCGGTTCGCAGGTGCTCATTTACCTCGCGGGCATTATGAATATCCCTCGCGACTATTTCGAGGCGGCGGACCTCGACGGCGCGGG
The DNA here is from genome assembly GCA_017471945.1 of Clostridia bacterium. GTDB lineage: Bacteria > Bacillota > Clostridia > Christensenellales > Borkfalkiaceae > Scatosoma. The sequence goes on from JAFURH010000057.1 coordinate 12,505, forward strand.
TACGTTCCGCAAGATCTTTACCATACATATCCCCCTCATTTCGGGACAGGTGCGTTATTTCTTGATCTTCGGCATTATCAACGGATTGCAGGACTACGGCACGCAGGTCGTTTTAACGCAGGGCGGACCGTATAACACGACCAACGTTCCCGGGTATTATATGTATAAGACGATGTACGAGCACGATCAATACGGTATCGCTTCGGCGGTCGGCGTGGTGCTTTTCGTGATCATTATGATCCTCACCGTCATCACCAACAAATTCGTTAAATTCGGAGATTCGGCAGATGATTAAGATCAAAACGAAAATGAGAAAATTCATACCCCAGTTTTTCCTGCACCTGATAATGATCGTATCGCTGTTTATGGTGCTGTACCCCCTTTTGATGATGATCTTCGGAACGTTTAAATCGGGCACGGAATACAACGCGAATAAATGGCTTCCCGCTTTGCCTCTTCGTATCACCAACGTTTCCGACGCGTTCGTACAGATCGATTCCTATCTTTGGAATACCGTGTTCGTGGCGGTCGTGGGGATCGGCGGGCTGATCTTTATCGCCTCGATGGCGGCGTTTGCAATGACTAAGCTCAAATTCGTCGGCAGCAGCGTTTGCTTTGCGATGATTATGGCTCTGACGATGATGCCGGGCGTACTTTCAATGACCTCGCAGTTCCTTTTATACCAAGGGTTAGGACTTCAAAACAGTCTGTTTGCGCTCATTCTTCCTATGTGGACGAGCGGGTGCGTGTTCGGCGTATTCCTTTTGAAAGGCTTTTACGGCGGACTTCCCAACGAGTTGTTCGAAGCGGCGGAGCTGGACGGCGCGGGTTCTTTTCAAAAGTACGTGCTGATTGCGATCCCTTTGAGTCTGCCGATCATCGCCACCCTCGTCATTATGCAGATCACCAATGTGTGGAACGATCTATTGTGGCCCAGACTCATTTTGAACTCCGAAAACTATACGATCGCGGCGGGGCTTGCGTTCTCCTTTGAAACGGTCAGCACGATCGCGCAGCCGATCAAGTTTGCGGGCTATTTCGTGGCGTCCATTCCCGTGGTGTTGTTGTTTATTTTCTTCAACCGTTTTTACGTGGAAGGGCTGGCAAGTTCGGGTATCAAACTCTGATTTTGAGCGGATTAGCAGGAGGAATTATTATGAGAAAGACGAAAAGCGGAAGAAACCTCTGCCTCGCGTTCGCGTGGTTGACGTTCTGCCTGTCTTTGTTGTTGCTTCATATCAATCAAAAAAGTTTCGCGAATGCAGAGGACGCTTCCTCTGCATTCGTCGGCGTGGGGCTTGATCACTCCGACGATTTCACGCTCGAACCCCTCGACGAGGCGCAAGCGACGGACGGCGGGAACGCCTTTACGTACGAAGGGTTGCGCGATTTCGGCGGGATCACCTCGTGCGTGGGAGATCCCAACGCTATGGGCGAGGGGTATATTACCTATAAACTCAACGCTCCCGACGGGCAGGTGATCGATTCCCTGTCTGTGACCGCGTTCGGCAGAGTTTGTTATTATTTGCAAAACGAAACGCATAAGGCGAACAGCAAACTCGTCGTGTCCGTTTCCGAAACGGCTGACGGGGAATTTACCGCCGTTGCGACCGTAAACGCCGATATGAGCGGGTATAAAAATCACTCGTTTGATTTGAGTGAAAAGACGAAAGGAAAAGAGGTTGCGTTTGTGCGCTTCGATCTTTCCGGCTACGGGGATAGCTGGGTATGCTTGCAGGCGATCAACTTCGAAGGCTCTGCGAGCTACGTGGGATACGAGAATATTTCTTTTCAGATCGAAAATCGTGACGAGGGGAACGTGGTATCCGTCGGCGACACCGTCGAGGTGAAAAAAGCGACGACCACGCGCGGCGAGCCGGTTGCTTCGGTGACTTCTCCGAGCGGCGAACCCGTTGCGCTTTCCGAAGGCGCGTTTACCGTAAACGAGGCGGGCAGGTACGAGGTGAAATACGTCGTGAGCGAAGAAACGAGGGTCTACGGAGACTCGTATTATCTCTACGCGGTAGAAGACGCTGCGACATCTTTGCTTGCCGAGAAGAAAGCGGACGAGCAAACGGGCGAGGAAACGTGGGATAAAACCGCGTTGAAAGACCCCGCAAACGCGTACGTCACTTCCGAATACGACGGGGCGGTGACCGCGAACTATTATTTGCTTCCCGTCGATTTCTCCGATCGCTTCAATTTCCTTTTTGATCTTGAGCTCCAAGAAGGGGAATCCGTCGATATCGCGCTGACGGGCACGGCGGGCGAAGTAAATTTTTCCACGCAGGATAAAGAGGGCTTTTATTTTACGCTTACTTTCCACAGAGAAACCGACGCGCTCGGCGAGGCGCTTTGCGCAAAAGTGATGATGCGCGGCTATTTTAAATATTTGGCAAAGGACGAAGCGACGGGGGAAACGGGCGTGAAACTCGTTTCGTTGGGCGAATATACCTTTGACGGCGAAGAGGTGTACGACGGCGATACGATCGTCGGCGTTTCGGGCAGACACGGGCTGGGATTCGACCGTCGTTCGGCTTCCGAAGGCAACGCGGACGGCGTTTATATCTATTTCGACGGCACGGAATACGGCGGCGGTCCTACGACCACGAGCGTATATCTGAGCGAATTTATGCAAAACAACACCGTGTATCTTTCCTATCGCGTAAAGAAAGCGGAGTTCGCCGTGGAAACGGTCACGCTTTCCGACGTGAAGTTCCCGATCTGGAAGATGATCAACGAAGAAACGGTGAACAAGGAAAATTACGAGCTTTTTGCGGGCGAAGCGGCGGAATACTTGAACTATCTTATTCTCAAAGGGGAAACGGGGGCGAGCGCGGCGTTTAAAAATCCGCTTGAATTCGGCAAGATCGTGTATTTGACCTTCGATATGCAGTCGGGAACGGCGGAAGCGCTGAAAGACGGCGCGAAGATCGAATTTATGCTTTCCGCTTCCAAAGCCGCCGCGGATTTTAAGGAAAAGACGGCGGCGGGGCTGTATTTCACCCTGCAAATGGAAGAGTCGGAAGCGGTGCTGTACGCGTACTATCACGACGGAACGGAGCTTAAAGAGCTTGAATCGGTCAACCTCGGCGAACGGAGCAGCAGAAAATCCGAATACGTGATCACCGTCGAACGGCTTATCGGAACGGAGGAGGAAACGGTAAAGGATACGGGGCTTTATATCGAGATCGACGGCGACGAGGTCGCAGAGCTCGATCTTGAAAAAGACGGGATCGATCTTTCGCATATTGTGAACGCCGACGGACAGACGTATACCGCTTGCCGCGTGGAAAACGCGGAAGCCAAGCTCTACGCACTCGGCGTTTCGGCGGAATTTAACCAAAACGGCTTGGTGGGCGACGACTACGTTCTGCCTACGGTGGCGACGGTGGACTCGATCGACGGAGAAACGGAGTATACCGTAAAGGTGACCGATCCCAACGGTCTTACCGTGGAGGTCTTTGAACGGGAGGACGGGAAACGGGCGTTCTCGCTCGTCTACGAGGGCAGATACACGGTCGCCTATTCTACGAAGGACTTTACGGGCAACAAATCGGAAACGGTGAAAAGAGTGACGGCGAAGCTGAAAGAGGGCGCGCCCGTGCTCGACGTCGCCGAGCCGGATCCTTACGGCAGGGCGGGCGTTACTTTGGAGATCCCCGAAGCGGAAGTGACGGTGAAAGGCAAAGAAGCCAAGCTCCCCGTGACGGTGACGATCGTCAATCCTTTCGGTGAGAAAATGCACCTTTCGGGGGATAAATTCACACCCTTTGAGATCGGTACTTACACGGCGGAGTATTCCGTTTCCAACGAAGTGGGAACGACGAAGAAATACTTCGAGATTCAGATCAAAGCCAACGTTGCCGCGGAGGATTCCTACGACGATATTTTACAAGCGGAGAACTGGACGTTCGCGGACGGCGTTTCGGGCGCGGAGAATACGAAAAACGGCGTATATTTATATGAAAACGGCTATTCCGTTTTGCCGTTTGAAATGAAACGGGGCGTTGAAGTGACGGTCGACCTCACTTCCCTTGCCGTAAAGGAAAACGCCGCCGATCCCGAGTCTACCGTGGATTGCTGGGTTTCCGTCGGGTTCGGGTGTTCGCCCGTGATCGGCGGGTTCGGAACGCCGCAGCCGGGATTCGTATACTTTATGCTCTATAAAGCCGTCGAGAACGGTACGGAAACGTATAAATTGAACGCGAATTTCTGTAATTCGAGCGGCTTGTCAATGGGTTTGTTCAGCGAGGACATCGGCTCGGAAGGCAAAGCGGTTCTTTCCATTCAAAAACTTACGGGCAGTACGATGTATACGGATAACGTGGATATTTACGTGAACCATAAAAAGATCGAGTACGGCACGGAAAAACTCGTCGTGTTCAGTCAGATCGTGGACAACGAAGAGTTTATGTATTTGTCCTTCTTTGCGTACGGCACGAACGGTTCTATGCCCGCGCGGGATTTTAAAGGCGCGACGATCGAGGACGTGTTCGTGTGCGATCAAGCCGCTCCTACGATCTCGTATTCGTCCAAGCTCGTCGAAAAAGCCAAGCTGGGCGCGACGGTGAAGCTTCCTTCGGTCACGATCAAGGACGATCTGGATCCTTCGTTCCGATCTTCGATCGGACTGTACGCGCCCGACGGCACGAAGCTCGATCACGAGGCGGAGTCCTTTAAAGCCGATCAACTCGGCGCGTACTACCTCGTAGTCAAGGCGTACGATAAATCGGGCAACCGCGTAGTGGAGATCAAAGAGATCGTCGTCACCGCGGCGGACGAGGGCTGTGCGAGCGTGCTTTCCTACCCCGCGTATCTGACGGCGGCGTTCGCGATAACCGCGTTTGCGATCGCGTTGAGGAAGAAAAACGAAAAGGATAAGAAGGAGGCTTAACGATGGGAAAAGTAAAAACGGGAAAAGCGTTTCGCGTAGTTTTATCCATAGCGCTTGCGATCTTCACGCTGATCTGGGCGAGCCTTCTCACCTTCCTCGTGGCGGCGTGTCTTGACGACGACGGGACGCAGACGGGCGGCGGCTCGAAGAAAACGGGCGTGCTCGATTCTATTCAGCTTCCCGATACCGTACCGCAAGCGGACGGCGAATTCGTGCAATACGAAAAATTTATCAAACAGGCGGAAAACAATCAGTCGAACCTCGAAGGGATCATCGTTTGCCCGCTTTACGAAGTGACCGTGACGACGGCGGACGGCGAAAAAACTCCCGTCTATTCGTATAGCGTGCCGATGGTGCAAAGCGAGGTACATTCGTTCGGCTATATCGACGCGACGGCGGATACGTTCCCCTTGACGGTGACGATCAAGTCGATCAAGGCGGGGTATTCTTTGAACGACGCGGTGGTGATCCCCGAAAAACTTGGCGTCGTTCCGACCGTTCAAAACGGTACGGTCACCTTTACCGTAGAGAGCTTTGATTATTATAACGTTTTATTCAACGGCAAGTTCAACTTCGAACGTCCGTATACGCTCTACGTGCGCGAGTATCAGGAGCTTGAAGTGCCCAAAGGGTATAACTTGATCGAGTTTAAACCGGGCGTACACTACGTTGACTACGTGAGTATCCCGTCGAACACGATGGTGTATTTGCATACGGGCGCGCTGTTGATCGCAAAGCAACCGAATATTTACGAGGAAGGATCTACGGGGGTATCCCATCTGGGAAACCGCACGTGGCGCGCCTTTTTCAGTTGGAACAAGGAAGGAGAGAAAGCGGAAAATATCATCATACGCGGACACGGCGTGATCGATTTTTCGGGCCTTGACCTACACGCCAGAACTCCTTTTTCCTTCTCTTCTTGTACGAATTTAACGATCGACGGGGTCACGATCGTCAACAGTATTTCGTGGACCTTGCATTTAAAGGATTGCTTGAACGTAAACGTTCGCAACGTCATTCTGCTCGGCTATCGGATCAATTCGGACGGGATTGCCGTTTGTAATTGTAAAAACGTTTTGGTGGAGAACTGCTGGCTGAGAACGGGAGACGATATGTTCGAAGTGAAAGCGACCGATAGCGGCGCGTCAACTACGAATACGGGCGGGGAAAACATCACGTTCCGTCATTGTCAGGCGTTCGCGGAAAAGACGCGTTCGTTCGGGTTTATTCAGGAATCGCAAATGCCCGTTTCGAATATTCTTTTCGAGGATTGCAGTTCGCTGATGCAGACGGCGACGTGGAACGAAGCGATGGGCGCGTTTAACGTGATCGTCGGGGATTCCTCGACGGTGAGCAACGTGGTTTTTAGAAATTGCGACAGCTATTATGCGCTCGGTTACGTATTGAACGTGGCGGTCGGCTTCAATCAATGGACGACCAACCAAAACGCGGGCGTTGCCGATCTAGGTACGATCCACGACGTGACGTTCGAGAATTTTAAGTATTATTCCCACGGCGCTATGCCCGACGGCAGCGAATGGAAAACGCGAGGAATCCAAATCCGCAACCAAGGCTACGACGGATTCGAGTCCATTTTCGGAACGGAAGCCAATCTTTATAATATCACTTATCGCAACGTGGCGCGCGACGGCGTGGTGCTTTCCCAAGCCGATCTTTCCAATAAAGAAGTGTTCTCTATTGCGGGCGTATATGAAAACGTTGTGATCGAAGGAGCGAAAACAGAATGAACATCCATTTTAACGAAGCGGAAGAATTTATTTTAACGACGGAAGAACCCCGTAAACCCGAGCTTTTCGGGTTTATGAACGCGTGTTTGACCCTCGATAGCGGCAACGACGCGGAATTGTTCGGCGCGGCGGTCACCTCTTCTTCTCACTTGATGGTGGCGCAGGGAAGGGAACAAACCGCCGACGGGTTCAAGGTCTGCTACCGTTGCGCCGAGAAAAAGGTGGATTTGTATGCGGACGTCACCGTTTACGAGGGAATTTCCGCGGTTTCTCAAAAAGCGATTTTAAAAAATTGCGACGAGATCCCCGTCCGTATCAACCAGATCGGCGCGAACGTGAACGAGGTGTGTTACGACGGCGGCGATTCGATCGCGAAACGCCTTTCGGACGGCAGTATTTTGTTGCATTTCTGCCAAACGAAGTGGCAGGGGGAAGGACAATGGAACGCCGTCACGCCCGCCGATTTCGGCGTGTATACCACCACGACTCACCCTTGGGAACGGACGGTGGCGCGGTTGGATTCCGCGTCCTCTTGGAGCACGAGCGCGTATTATCCGCTGTTGATTATCGAGGACAAAAAGAAAAACGAGTGTTGGTTTTTCGAGATCGAGGGCGGACAGAGCTGGTTTTTCGAAGTGTACGCTTGCAGCGGTCATAATACCCGCTTTTTATCGATAAAAATGGGCGGCGCGGACGAACGGCTCGCCTTTTCCAAAGTCCTCGCGACGGGCGAGGAATATACCACGGCTTCTTCGTTCGTTTACGGCGTTGTGAAAGGAGGCTTTGACGAAGCGGTAAAAGAATTGACCAAGTACAAGCGCAAAACGACGGTCGCGCCAAACGGCTGTCCGCTCGTGTTTAACGATTATATGAACTGTAACTGGGCTTGCGAGAGCCGCGAGAGGTTGATAGGGTTGATCGACAGAGCTGCGGAGGCGGGCGCGGAGATCTTCTGTATCGACGACGGCTGGCAGACCGAACAGGGATTGTGGTTTCCCGACGATAAAAAATTTTCCGACGGCGGCGTGCAGGGGATACTCGATCGTATCCGCTCCAAAGGAATGAAGGCGGGCGTTTGGTTCGAGTTTGAAATGACGCCCGTAAAGCTTAAAGACCTTCTCGGCGCGGACGATTTGTTTTTGTTCCGCGACGGCTCGCTCGTCGCGCCTTGGCGACCGCTTGGAAACTTCCGTTCTCAGGCTCTTTTGAAATATCTCAACGAACGGGTGGACGCCCTCTACGCTATGGGCGTAAGATTTATCAAGAACGATCATAATAACAACGAGTCCGTCGGCACGACGATCTACGGCGAAAGCGCGGGCGAAGGGTTGGAAAAGAACGCGGCGGCGTTTCTCGCGTTTATCGACGGCTTACGCGAACGCTACCCCGACCTCGTGATCGAAAATTGCGGTTCGGGCGCGATGCGTTCCGATTGGGGCACGCTCAAACATTTCAGCGTTCAATCGACGTCCGATCAGGAAGATTACGTGACGTACGTATCCGTTTTAACGGGCAGTCTTGCGTTGATGCCGCCCGAAAAGGCGGGGATCTGGGTCTATCCCTATCCGCTCGATTTCGACGATCGGGAGATCGGCGTGATCCCGCCCGAAAAGCTTCCCGCAAATGCGGACGGCGAACGTACCGTATTCAATATGGTCAACGGTATGTTGGGCGCGGCGTATCTTTCGGGGAGGCTCGACCAGATGGACGAGAAGAATTACGCTCTTTTCAAAGAGGGCGTAACCCTTTATAAGTCCCTTTATCCGTTTATCTGCTCCGCCTATCCCGTGTTTCCGACGGGCAGGAAGAAGATGTACCGCTACGAGGACAATGCGGCGGGACTTTTGGACGAAAACGGCGAAAATTTGTTGCTTGCCGTATGGAATCTTTCGGACGAAGCGCGGGAAGTGGCGGTGGACCTTAAAAAATACGCGATGACTTCCGCAGAGCTGATTTATCCTTCGGAAATAGGGGATTTTTCGCACGAATACGAGAAAAACGTACTCGTTTGCCGCTTTGAGAAAGGGAAACAGGCAAGGCTTTTTAAACTGAAAAAATAATCCGAAAAGGAAAGGATCAATGCAATTAAAAGAACATTTAATAGCAACGCTTCGCCCACAGGCGAAGCTTTCCAATATCGTTTTTTGGCGTGACTACCGCGTAACCGTTTTGGGTACGCGGCTTTTCCGTGTTGAGAAAAACGGGAAAAAACGCTTCCGCGACGGCGCGACGCAGTCCGTTTGGTTTCGCGACGTAAAAAAACAGCCGTTCACCGTGGAATATTCCCCCGAACGGGCGCTTATTAAAACGCCCGATTGCACTTTGCTTTTAAAACCCAAGCGCAAGGATTGCAAGGTGCTTTTAGACGGCGCGGAAGTTCCGATCGACAATAAAGCCAACCTCGGCGGCACGTATCGCACGCTCGATTGTTGCGACGGGGATATCTTCTACGATTATGCGAACGGAAAGAAGAAAAAAATACGCCTCGGCGACGGCGTTTGTGCGAAAAACGGCGTGGCGTATTTTGCCGACGAGCGTTCGCTTACGCTTGGTGAAAACGGCGAGATCGAGAACGAGCGGGGCGAGGGGCTTGATCACTACGTTTTTGCGTTCGGGAAAGATTATCGGGGCGCGGTCCGCGCGCTGTATTCGATCACGGGCGCTTCGCCGATGCTTCCCCGCTACGCGTTCGGGAATTGGTGGAGCAGATATTATCCTTATTCCGACAAGGAATATCTTCGTCTTTTGCAACGGTTTGAGGACAGAGAGATCCCTTTAACCGTCGCCGTCGTGGATATCGATTGGCATTATACCGCCACGCTCGACGAGAAAATGGGGATAACCGAAAAGGGCAGAAATACCGAATTTTACGGCGGGAATAGCGGTTGGACGGGATATACTTGGAATACCGATTTATTTCCCGACTACCGTGCGTTTTTGAAGAAGATCGAGCAACGCAATTTAAAACTTTCTTTAAATCTGCATCCTGCCGACGGGATACGTTGGTGGGAGGACGGGTACGAGCAAATGGCGAACGCGACGGGGATAGACCCGCAAACTTCCGAACGCGTTGCGTTCGATATGACGAGCGTAGAATTCATCAATTCGTATTTCTCAGTACTTCATAATCCTTACGAGGAAGACGGCGTGGCGTTTTGGTGGATCGATTGGCAACAGGGTACGAAGTCGAAAATGGACGGGCTCGACCCGTTGTGGTCGCTCAATCATTATCACTACTACGATATTGCCCGCACGGGTAAAAAGCCTCTCATTCTTTCCCGCTACGGCGGCGTGGGGTCGCACCGTTACCCCGTCGGGTTTTCGGGGGATACCCTTATCACTTGGAAAACGCTTGCGTATTTGCCGTATTTTACGGCGACGGCGAGCAATATCGGGTATAGCTGGTGGAGTCACGATATCGGGGCGCATATGCTCGGAGAAACGACTTTCGAGCTGTACGCGCGGCATTTGCAATACGGCGTATTCAGCCCCGTGAACCGCCTTCATTCGAGCGATATGGTCACGATGACCAAAGAACCGTGGTGTTACGGCAACGGCGCGGGGTTGGTGGCGGCAGACTTTTTGAAACTCCGTCATTCGCTGATCCCGTTCCTGTATTCTTGCGCTTACCGCACGGAAAAAGACGGTCGCGCGCTCGTCGAGCCGTTATACTACGAATGGGCGGAAGAAGAAAAGGCGTACGAATATAAAACGCAGTATTTGTTCGGAGGCTTGCTCGTCGCGCCCGTAACGACGCCGATACAAAAGGACGGCTACGCGCATACCAAGGTATGGATTCCCGAAGGGAAATGGACGGATATTTTCACGGGCGATACCTACGAGGCGGGAAAAGAGGGCGAGGAAAAAACCTTACTCCGCCGCTTGGAATCGTTGCCCGTACTCGCAAAGGCGGGAACGATCTTGCCCCTTTCGGCGGATAAAGGCAACGCCGTGGAAAATCCTTCTCGTTTGCGCGTGCTTGCGTTTGAGGGGAACGGCGAATTTATCTTGTACGAGGACGGAAAGGAATCGGGCAAGGCGGGCGAATACGTCACCCGATTTACCGCCGAGCTCAAAGAAAAAGACGGGGAAAAGTTGCAAACTTTGCGAATTGCAGGCAAAGGCTCGAAAGCGGTGCTTCCAAAAAACAGAACGCTTACCCTTGAATTCGTGAACGTGCCGAACGGCGAGATCGTCGTTTATGAAAACGGCAAGCGGGTGCAAGCGAAAGAAAGAGTTGCCGATTGCGCGGCGGTCACGGTGGCGTTCACGGGCGGGGAAACGATCGTGGAATTGCGCTATAAAGAGCTTTCGCGCGTGGATGCGCTGATCAAGCGGGCGCAGGACGTTTTATGCCGTTCGGAAGGCGACAACACGGATAAATTTTGGCATTGTTACGAGCATTTGAAAAAGGCGAAAACGGTCGAAGAATACGTTTTGGCGGTGCGCTCCGCCCCTATCCGAGAAGCCGCGAAATTGAGGCTACTGGAAACGATTTGACGGTCGAAACTTCCTTTCGTATAAAAACGCTCCCTTTGCCCAAACTTTTCGTATGGAAAAGGTAAAAACGGGCAAAGGGAATTTTTTGAAAGGCGCGGCGATCATTGCGGGCGGCGGGTTTATCGCCAAGATCATCGGCGCG
>JAFURH010000058.1 GCA_017471945.1 Clostridia bacterium
ACGTAAGGTTCTATCGACCCGTCGCACGTGCATCTTGCGATCGGTAGAGTGCACGATATCGCGCACGGCTCACTCAGATTGACGTTGTCGGAAGAAAATACGGAAGAAGAAATAAAATATACCGTTTCGGCAGTAAAAGAAGTTGTCGCGTATCTTCGCGGTATGTCGCCTATTTGGCGAGATCTCGTAAACGGTAAAAAGCAATTTATTATCAAGTGAGGAGAAAAAAATGGCATTATACAGTGAAAAAGTAATGGATCATTTCCGCAATCCCCGAAACGTGGGCGTTATTGAAAACGCAGACGGCATAGGCGAAGTGGGGAACGCAAAATGCGGAGATATTATGAAAATTTATCTTAAAATCGAAGACGGTATTATCGCGGACGTAAAGTTTGAAACGTTCGGTTGCGGTAGCGCAATCGCGTCAAGCTCGATGGCGACGGAACTTATTAAGGAAAAACCTGTATCCGAGGCTTTAACGTTGACGAACAAGGCGGTAGCCGAAGCGTTGGACGGACTTCCCGCGCATAAGTTGCATTGTTCCGTTTTGGCGGAAGAAGCGATTAAAAAGGCGATTCAGGATTATTACGAGAAAAACGGGATAGAATACGACAAAAAGCAATTTCCAAATTGTGAAAATTGTAGTCATTGTTCCGCGCGCCCCGTATAATTTATTGTTTTTTTTACGCAAAAGTGATATAATTAAAAAAATACGATAAAAGACTGAAGCGGAATTATGAAGATCATTGATTTATTAACCGAAAACAAATTAACGCTTTCGTTTGAGGTGTTTCCACCCAAAACCGATAGCGTTTTTGATAGCGTAAAGCACGCAACGGAAGAAATAGCAAAACTAAAACCTGCGTTTATGAGTGTGACTTACGGCGCGGGCGGCGGAACGAGTAAATATACGTTAGATATTGCAAAAAACATTTTAAAAGAGTATGGTGTGCCGACGTTGGCGCACCTTACTTGTGTTTCTTCAACGAAGCAAACGGTAAAAGAACGAATAGCGGATATTAGAAAATCAGGAATAAAAAACGTAATGGCGCTCCGTGGCGATATTCCCAAAGACATAGAAAATCAAGATAGAAACGGTTGGGATTATAAATACGCAATCGATTTAGTTCGAGAACTTAAAGAAGATAATCCTGATTTGTGTATAGGCGGTGCGTGCTATCCGGAAATTCACCCGGAGAGCGCAAATCAGAAAGAAGACATAAAACACTTAAAAGAAAAAGTGGAAGCGGGCTGTGATTTTTTAACGACGCAGATGTTTTTTGATAATAATCTCTTATATAGCTTCTTATATAAAATTCGTGAAGCGGGAATTACAGTTCCTGTTATGCCGGGGATTATGCCCATCACCAACGCGAATCAAGTAGAGCGAGCAATCAAACTTTCGGGCTCGTTTATGCCCCAACGTTTTAAGAGTTTGGTTGATAAGTTTGGAACTTCCCCCGACGCGATGAAACAAGCAGGTATCATTTATGCAACCGACCAAATCATAGACCTTTTTGCAAACGGGATCAAGAACGTTCACGTTTACTCAATGAACAAACCCGAC
>JAFURH010000059.1 GCA_017471945.1 Clostridia bacterium
TATAAAACGAAAGGGCTTACGCATTCGTTGCGTAAGCCCCGCTTTTTTTCGCGGAAGTTTATTCCTTTTTAAAATGAACGGTAATATCGCCGTTATCCGTTTCTACGACCAACGTTTTTGCCCCGCCTTGCGCGGAGTGGATATTCGAATCCCCGTTGTCCGTTTCTATAATTTTGGTGTAGTCCGAGCTTTCGCCGAATACGTGCGCGCGAATATCTCCGTTGTTCGTTTCTATCGAAATTTTATCCGCTTGTATAGGGGCTTTCGTGGCAACCACGTTCCCGTTGTCCGTTTCCAAAGTAATTTCGCTCGCCGTAAGTTTTCCCGCCACGTTCACGCTACCGTTATCCGTTTCCACTTTCACCGTTTTTGCGGAAATTTCGCCGAGCGTACAATCGCCGTTATCGCTATCCATACTCATTTTTTCGGCGCAAACGAGAGAAGCCTCTTTCGTGGATACGTCCCCGTTGTCGGTGGAAAGGGTAAGAGAATCAAGCGTTCCGTTCCCGCGAACGGTGATGTCCCCGTTATCCGTGTCTACGGCAAGGGTATACGGCTTGTCGCAAGGGAGTACGACCGTCGTTTTATAAGAAGTGAAATCCCACACGAGAAAGCCGTCCTTCCAACTGCTTTTTTCTACGATACGCAACTCGCCGTTTTCTTCGTTGACCCTGATTTTACCGATAGGGTCGCCGTTTTTCTTAAACCGCTGAGAGTAGTCAACGGAAACTTTTTCCGCGTTTTCGTCGAACACCACTTGGATATCCGTGTTTTGCAAATCAAGCGTAATGCGTTCTACGGGCGCGTCTACGCTTTCTTCGTAGCGTTTTTGTTCGGCTTTGACGTTGGAAAGCTCTTGCACGTCCCAACCCGTCGCGCCGAAAGCGATCGTGAAAGTAAAACCTCCAACGAGGGCTAAACAACCGCCTGTGATTGCCGTAATTTTTAAGAATTTTTTCATATTATACGACCCTCCTTACGTAGATAAATTTGAAAGCCTTCCAAACGCCGACCGCCAAATATTTGGTTAAGAAAAAGAACCCGACGAACAAAAGCGCGCCAACCCCCGAAAGGGCGATCCCAGAACCTATTTGCGCAATTACGCCCGCTGCGCTCATTCCCGCCGTGAAGAAGGGGGAAAGCAACGAAAAAAGTACTCCGCCGACGGCAAAAACGCCCCCCGAAAGACAGCAAGCGCCGAACACCGCGAGTACGGCAACCGCCACGCTGGCAAGCGGTATAATCAAAAGAAGGGTCAAAAAGCCTAACCCTACGAGTTCGCCGACGGAAAAGCGTTTGAGGGTTTTAGGCTCGGGAACGCCGTCGTATTGTTCGTTCAAAATTCTTCTCGCACATTCTTCGGGTGCGCCGAATTGCGCTAAAATTTCCGCTTCGCTTGATCCCGATTCAAGCTTATCGCTGAAAATTTCGTCGTAGTAGGCGAGCATTTTTTTGCGTTCGTGGTGGGGGAGAGAGGATAAAGCTTTCAAAAATAGTTTATCCCAAACTTTTTTAGTCATAATTGCCTCCTTGTAAAATAAAATCGCTTATTTTTTGAAATTGTGTCATCGTTTCTACGAACTCTTGAATTTTTTCGAGACCGATCTTCGTAATACGAAAATATCGCCGTAACCTGCCGTTATGTTCCGCACTTCGAACCGTTACCGCGCCTGCGCTTTCTAATCTACGCAAAATGGGGTATAGCGTAGATTCGGAAATTTCAATATACGGCTTTAAATCGGAGATGATTTTATAGCCGTAGCTTTCTTCCTTTCGAATTGCCGACAGCACGCATACGTCTAAAAGTCCTTTTTTTAACTGTATATCCATTCAATACCCTCCTTCGCATAATATTATACAATACATAGTATTATTTGTCAAGCGTTTTTTGAAAAAAAGTAAAAAGAAAGCGAAAAAAGCAAGTCGAAAGACTTGCTTTTTTCGTTTGGCGACCCAAAACGGGCTCGAACCGTCGACCTCCAGCGTGACAGGCTGGCGCTCTAACCAACTGAGCTATTGGGCCAAAATATATAGGAAGGAAAGTATGTTCGTGGTTGGTGGGCCTTCACGGATTCGAACCGCGGACCAATCGGTTATGAGCCGACAGCTCTGACCACTGAGCTAAAGGCCCGAACGTGTTTTCGGGAGAGATTCTCACACGACGCTCGTTTATAATAAACGATTTATGGAAAAATGTCAAGTGAAATTGCTTAAAAAACCAAAAGTTTTTTTCGACGAAACAAACTTTTTTCCGACTCGATTTGACAAAATCTTTCCCCGCCTTTTTTATATAATGGTGGCACTACGCAAGGAGGCATCGTATGCTCATTAAAGCAAAATGGCGAGGGGAAGAAGTGTATATCACCTTAGACGGCGAGATCGACGAACATTCCGCGGCAGAGGCGCGGCGCGTAGCCGATAAGATCGCGGAAAAAAGCGCGGGCGCGACCCGCGTGATTTTCGATTTACAAAAAGTAACCTTTATGGATTCGACGGGCATCGGTTTTTTGATCGGCAGATACAAAAGCTTTCGGCGTTACGGCGTACCGATGTACATAACGAGTCCGAATTTATCCGCGGATAAGATCCTCGCGATGAGCGGGGTCTACACTCTTATCCCGCGCGTATAAAAGAAAAGGAGGCAGCTATGAAAAACTGTATGAAACTGGAAATTCTTGCGCTCAGCGCAAACGAGAGCTTTGCTCGAAACGCGGTGGCGGCGTTCGCGCTTTCGTTAAACCCCACCGTTTCCGAGCTTTCCGATATCAAAACGGCGGTTTCGGAAGCGGTCACGAACTGTATCGTACACGCGTATTCTAGGCGCGAGGGCGAGCAAAAAATCGTGATCGAATGTATTTCGGAATCGACCGAGGACGGGGGCGTTTTACATATCACGGTCACCGACTACGGCTGCGGGATCGAGAACGTTACGCAAGCGCTCACCCCCTTTTTCACGACCTTGGAAGGGGAAGAGCGTTCGGGAATGGGCTTCACGATTATGCAGACCTTTATGTCGGATTTTTCGGTGAAAAGCGAGCGCGGCAAAGGCACGAGCGTGCGGATGAGCAAACGGTTTTTTTCCGAAGAGCGCCGTGAAAAAATAGGCTGAGGACTACGCTACGTGTTAGACGAACGCTCGACAATCGAATATATCCGCCTTGCAAAAGCGGGCGATCCCGCGGCGAAAGAAACGCTTTTGGAACATAACGTTTCCCTTGTCAAATGTATCGTGAAACGGTATTTGGGCAAAGGCGTGGACTACGACGATCTGTTTCAGCTCGCGTGTATGGGCTTTTTGAAAGCCATCGCGGGGTTCGACGAAAGCTTCGGCGTGAAATTTTCCACCTACGCCGTGCCGATGATCGCGGGCGAGATCAAGCGTTTTATGCGCGACGACGGGTCGGTGAAGGTGTCGCGGGCGATGAAGCAAACGGCGAAGGAGATCAACGCTTTTATCGAAGGGTATCTTTTCGAGCACGGCGCACAGCCCACGCTCAAAACGATCGCGGAAAAATTTCAGCTTGAAGAAAGCGAAACGGTGTTCGTGATGGGCTCGTCGCGTATGCCCGTATCCTTGCAAAGCGGCTTGGAAAACAAGGACGGCAAGGAACGCGAGCTGATCGAAACGCTTCCCGCGGTAGATAACCAAGAGGAGATGCTCGATAATCTTTTATTGCGCCTTGCGATCGAGGAGCTTCCCGAACGGGATAAAAAAATTATCGTGCTTCGGTATTTTCGGGATATGACCCAAAGCGAGGTCGCCGAAAAGATCGGCGTGAGCCAAGTGCAGGTTTCCCGAATCGAAAACCGCATTATCAAGGAGTTCCGACAAAAACTCATAGGCTGACGGCAGAGAAAATTTCCCTCTGCCGTTCTTTTTTGTTGTAAAACGCGGAAAAATCTGTTATAATACTTTTATATGAAACAGGAAAAGCAAGAAAAGCGAGGTGTTCTCGCGGGATTTTTGGGCGAGCCGACCCCTTCGAAGGCGTCGGGATTCGCTTTTACGCTTGCGGCGATCTTGCCGCAGGTGCTCTTTTTCGCCGTTCTCGCGTTCGCGCCCGCGGCGGGAGAGGAAAAGCCCGATTGGTATCTTTACGCGAGCTTTCTCGTGCCGCAGCTTTCCTTCGCGCTCGTCGCGCTCCTTGTTAAAAATTGGAAAGGGGAGTCGTTAAAAGCCTCTTTCAAGGCGCAAACGAGCTGTAAAAAACGCTATTATTTTATCGCGGTCGCGATGCAGATCGGACTGCTCAGTCTTTCCTATCTGAACGCTTGGTTTTTGCAGCTTTTGGGCGGTATCGGCTACGTGGACGAAGGCATCGACCTGCCGAGCCTGAACGGGTTCGGGTTCGTCGGCGTGCTCGTTACCGTAGCGCTGTTGCCGGCGATCTTCGAGGAGATCTTTTTCCGGGGCGTGCTTTTATCGGGACTGAAAAGCTTCGGTATGCTTGGCGGCGCGCTGCTTTGCGGGGCGTTGTTTTCCCTTTATCACGAAAACCCCGCGCAGACCGTCTATCAGTTCGTTTGCGGTTTTGCGTTCGCTTGGGCGGCGATCAAGGCGGGAAGTATCCTTCCCACCGTGCTCGCGCATTTTCTCAATAACGCGTTCGTTCTTTTCACGGAAAAATTCGGCTATCCGCCCGCCCTCGAATACGCGCTTTTGATCCTTTCGATCACGTGTTTGATTTTCACCGTCGTTTGGTTTGCGGTCTTTGACCGTGAACAGAACGAACCCGCAAAGGGGGATAAATCGGAAAAAGTCGCCTTTTTCAAATGGTCGGCGATCGGAATCGGCTTTTGTCTGTTGGTGTGGATACTCGCGCTCGCGACGGGGATCGTAGGCTGAAAGGAGGGGCGAAATGCAAAAAATTTATTTCGTCGTCGTAGGTAAGATCAAAGAATCGTTCTACCGCGACGCGGTAGCGGAATATATCAAACGTCTTTCCCGCTTTGCAAAGGTAGAAGTGAAAGAGCTTCCCGAAGGGGCGAACCCCGAAGCGGAGGCGGACGATATTTTGCGCGCGGTGAAAGGGTACGTGATCGCGCTCGCCGTCGAAGGGGAAAAGCTTTCGAGCGAACAGCTCGCGCAAAAACTCGGAAAACTGACGGACGAGGGCAAGGAAATTTCGTTCGTGATCGGCTCGTCTTGCGGTTTATCGGAAAGGGTAAAAACCGCCGCGGACTATCGTCTTTCCTTTTCGGATATGACCTTCCCGCACCAGCTTATGCGGGTGATCTTAGCCGAGCAGGTCTACCGCGCGTTTATGATCAACGCAGGCGCGACGTATCATAAGTAGAAGGATAGGGTCAAGGGGATTATCCCCTTGTGGGGTGCAGGGGCAACGCCCCGCGTTCTCGGACATATAAAAGAAAAGCGCACGCTTTTCGCGCGCCGCGGCATATACTGTCCGTATGGATATTTATGAACGGATAAGCGAATTTTACGAAACCGCAAACACGGAAAAACAAACGATCGGGAAAAGCCTGTTGGGGCGAGAGCTCTACGCCGTGAAAACGGGCGAAGGCTCGCCCGTCGGGATCGCCGTCTACGCCGTGCACGGCAGGGAATTTATCACGGCAAGGCTCGCCTTGGAGCATTTTGAAACGCCGATCACGGGCACTTTATGGCTCGTGCCGCTTGTAAACCCCGACGGCGCGCTTGTTTCCGAGCGCGGGCTTGAATCCGTGCCGAACGGCGCGGAACGGGAGTGGCTGAAAACCTTTTCTGAAAATCAGCTTCGGCTTTGGAAAGCCAACGCGAGGGGCGTGGATCTTAACGTGAATTTCGACGCGGACTGGGGAACGGGCGTGAAAAACGTACGCGAAGCGGGTGGGGAAAACTATATCGGGCAGTCGCCCTTTTCCGAACCCGAAACGCGCGCTTTGAAAAACTTCACCGAAAAAATACGCCCGCAATATACCCTCAGTTATCATACGAAAGGCGAGGAAATTTATTGGTATTATTATCAGTCGCTCCGTACCTGTCCCCGCGATAAGCGGCTTGCAGAGACGATCTCGCGCTCGACGGGGTATCCTTTGAAACGGACGAAAGGGAGCGTGGGCGGGTATAAGGATTGGTGCATAAAAACGCTCAAAATCCCCGCGTTCACGATCGAAACGGGAAACGACGGGCTTTCTCACCCGATCGGCGACGAGGGTTTAGAAGATATTATAGAAAAAAACCGCAACACGCCTCGCGCGCTTTCGGCGGCGGTGGCGCGGGAGCTTGGGATATAATTCGGAATACTATGAAAAAATTAACGAGAGAAGAAAAATTTATGCGCGCGGCGATCCGCGCGGCAAAGCGGGGCTTGTGCCAAGGCGAAGTGCCGATCGGCGCGGTCGTGGTCGTGGAAGATAAGGTCGTGTCGAGCGGGTATAACCGCAGGGCGAAATTGCAGCTCGCCTCCGCGCACGCGGAAATGATGGCGATCGACAAGGCTTGTAAGGCGTTCGGCTCGTGGCGGCTTCCCGAGGGCGCGGAACTTTACGTCACCTTAGAGCCCTGCCCGATGTGTATGGGCGCGGCGCTCAACGCCCGCGTGGACAAGCTGTATTTCGGTGCATACGAGCAAAAGGGCAGATCGCTTACCGCCGCGCTTGCGGATTCCAACCTCTTAAACCACAAAACGGAGGTGCAAGGGGGCGTTTTGGAAGGGGAATGTTCGGCGCTTTTAACGGAATTTTTCTCAGGGCTTCGGCAGAAGGCGAAAGAGGAAAAGGAACGCAAAAAATCGGACGGAAAAAACGGCGCGGAATAATTTCTTTTTAAATAAATTTAAAAAACCGCGTTCAATCGGTTGACTTAAAAAGCGAAAAAAGTTATTATAGTAATGTCGGTACGGGGGAAGTCGGGCGAAATCGCCCGCCAAACGAAACACGAAAGAAAAATCCGCTTTGGGCGTGCGCGGTAAAGCGCCGTGAAAAGCGAATAAAAATACAAGGAAGGTACTTTATGATCACTCACGGAAATGAAATCAAGTTGTTTTCCGGTAACTCCAACCGCCCCTTGGCGGAAGCGATTGCCAAAAAGCTCAATACCGAGCTGGGCGGCATAGAAGTTTCGACCTTTTCCGACGGCGAGATCAACGTTCACATCGCGGAAACCGTTCGCGGCAGAGATCTTTTCATTATTCAATCGACCTCTTCGCCCGTAAACGATAACCTGATGGAGCTGTTGATTATGATCGACGCGGCAAAGCGCGCGTCGGCAGGCAGAATCACGGCGGTCATCCCGTATTTCGGCTACGCCCGTCAGGACAGAAAAGCGCGTTCGCGCGATCCCATCACGGCTAAACTCGTCGCAAACCTTATCACGGCGGCAGGGGCTGACCGCGTTCTTACGATGGACTTGCACGCGGAACAGATCCAAGGCTTTTTCGATATCCCCGTCGATAATCTTCTCGGTGGTCCGACCCTTTGCAACTACTTTGCAAAGCAGGGCAATATCGACGTAGTCGTCGCGCCCGACCTCGGCTCGGTAAAAAGAGCGAGAAAGGTTGCGGAAAAATTCGGCGTACCCATCGCGATTATCGACAAACGCCGTCCCAAAGCCAACGTTATGGAAGTTATGAGCATTATCGGCGACGTCAGCGGCAAAAACTGCCTTATGCTCGACGATATGATCGACACGGCAGGCACGATCTGCCAGGGCGCGCAAGCTCTTCGCGATTTCGGCGCGAAGGACATCTACGCGGGCTGTACGCACTCCGTTTTGAGCGGACCTGCGATCGAAAGATTGGAAAAATCCGTGATCACCAAGCTCGTAATGCTCGACACGGTGTTGATGCCCGAAGAAAAGAAGATCGACAAGTTCGAATTCCTTTCCGTTGCGGATATTTTCGCGGCGGCGATCGAAAACGTTTACCTCGACAAGCCTATGTCTAAGCTCTACGACTAAAAAATTACTTATTACACGAAAGAAACCCCGCCGTCGCTTTTCGCGGCGGCGATTTCAATAAAAGGACGCAATATGTATCTGATCGTTGGACTCGGCAACCCCGAGAAAAAATACGAAAAAACCTTTCACAATATGGGCTTTTTGGCCGCGGGCGACCTCGCCGAGCTGTTCGGCGTAAAGTTCAAAAAAACCGAATGTGAAGCTTCGGTCGCGGAAGCGTACGTCGGCGGCGAAAAAGTGATTATCGCCCGCCCTCTGACCTATATGAACAATTCGGGCAGAGCGGTGAAGCAGCTTATGGCAAAATACAAGATCCCCGAAGAAAACCTTTTGGTGATCTACGACGATTACGACCTTCCCAAAGGCAAGCTCCGCATTCGCGCTTCGGGTAGCGCGGGAACGCATAACGGTATGCGTAGCGTTATCGGGGAAACTGGCTTGAAAAACTTTCCTCGTATCCGTTTGGGGATTCGCGACGAAGGGGTGGAGATTCCCATTATCAACTACGTTTTGTCGGAGATCCGAAAAGAGGATTACGAACTTTTCGCTACCGCTTGCCATCGCGCCGCGGAAGCGGCGTACGAGTTCGCGCACGGAAAAAACATCGAGCTCGTAATGGGCAAATATAACGCGGAGCAGAGCCGCTGAAAAAACACCAAGAGGAGAGAATGAAAAACTTTTTTTCGTTTAACGAGATCGGGGGCGACTATCCCGCCCTCGCCGAAGAGATCCGCCGCGGCACGCCGACGGCGGTTTTCGGCGTTTCCGATTCTTTAAAGCTCCTCGTAGCTTCAATGCTCGAATATCCCGTCGTGTATATCACGGCGGACTCCGTTTCCGCGCAAAAAGCGTCGGCGGGCGCGGCGGCGCTTTCGGGGAAAAAAGCGGCGGTGATCGCCGCCAAAGACGAGGTTTTGCTCTATCGCAAAGCGCTGTCCAAAGACGCGCTTTATAAACGGCTTTGCGGGATTTTCGAGCTCAAAAACGGCTGTCCGTTCGTCGCTTGCGAAATCGACGCGCTCTTACAGCTTTTCCCCAAAGACTTGCCCTTTATCACTTTGGAAGAGGGCGCGGAATTCGCGTTTGAAACGCTCCCGAAAACGCTCGTCGAAATGGGTTATCAGCGAAGCTTCGAGGTAGAAGTGAAAGGCTCGTTCGCCCTTCGCGGGGATATCCTCGATATCTACCCGATCAACGAGGAAAATCCCGTCCGTATCGACTTTTTCGGCGATACCGTCGAAAAAATAAAGCCTTACGACGTGGTAACGGGCGACCGCCTCGAATCCAAAAAGCAGCTTACGATTCTTGCCGCGACGGACGTGTTCGTGACGGAAAACGATAAAGCGCGAATGGAAAAAGCCCTGCAAAACGGACTCAAAGACTATAAGGATATGCCCTCGTATACCCGCGCCAAGGAGATCGCGGATTCGATTTTATCGGAAGGCGGCGAAAATACCTCGTTCGTTCTACCGCTTTTGGAAAACGCCGTCCCCGTGTTTGAGCTTTTGCCCGACAACGCGGTGATCGTGTTCGACGAAGGCAAAACGCTGTTCGATAAATTTAACGCGCTGTATAAAGAGCACGAGGAACGGTTTTTGCGCCTATTTTCGGGCGGCGAGGCGTTCGCGTTCACGAAGGGGCAGTTGCTTGAAAAGCAAGCGTTTTTAAGCGGCTTGCAAAAATTCCGCAACCTCGCGCTTCAAACCTTCACGGGCAATCCCTTTTTCCTCAATCCCTTAAAAATTTATAACCTTTCCGCAACGCCTACGGCAAAATATCTAAACGGCTTCCCCGAGCTTTTTGTCGACGTTCGCAACTGGCTCAAAGGCGGCTATCGCGTGCTGTTATATACGGGCGATCCCAACCGCGCCGTCAAGCTTTCCGAACTCTTTTCCGAAGAATATCTTTCCGTACTCCCGCTCGCGAAAACGTTGGGGGAGCAAAAGGGCGTAAGCATCCTTTCGGAAAAGCTGGATAAGGGCTTCGTTTTACACGAGTGCAAGCTCGCCGTGATCGGCACGGGCGATCTGTATACCAAACCCGCCGAAAACAAGCGTTTGCGCCGCCGTCGCGGGGATATGTTCTCCGCGCCCGAGGTGGGGGATTACGCCGTTCACGAAACGCACGGGATCGGCAAAGTGATCGGCACGAAAAAGATCGAAACGACGGACGGCACGAAAGAATATATCGCCCTCGAATATAAGGACGGCGACGTTTTGTACGTTCCCGCCGAATGTATGGACACCCTGTCCAAATACGTCGGCGATTCCAGCCCCTCCCTTTCCAAGATCGGCGGGGCGGACTTCGAACGCGTGAAAGCAAGAGTCAAAGCTTCGCTCAAAAAGCTCGCCTTCGACTTAAAGCAATTATACGCCGAACGCGCCGAAGCACGCGGCTACGCCTTCCCCGAAAACGCGGTGTTTATGGACGAATTCGAACGCGCGTTCGAGCACGAGCTCACGCCCGATCAAGCCAGCTCGGTCGAGGAGATCAAAGCGGATATGTGTTCCAGCAAAGTGATGGATCGTCTTTTGTGCGGCGACGTGGGCTTTGGGAAAACGGAAGTTGCCTTCCGCGCCGTGTATCTTTGTATCCTTTCGGGCAAGCAAGCGGCGTTGATGTGCCCGTCCACCGTCCTTTGCAGTCAGCATTTTAACACGGCTTGCGCCCGCTTTAACGGGTTCGGCGTGAACGTGGCGGTCTTAAACCGCTTCAAAACCCCCAAAGAACAGGAAGAAATACTCAAAGGTTTGCAGGACGGCAGTATCGATTTCGTCGTCGGCACGCACAGGCTGTTGTCCTCGGATATCAAGTTCAAAAATTTAGGGCTGCTCGTCCTCGACGAGGAACAGCGATTCGGCGTCGAGCATAAAGAAAAGATCAAAAATTTACGCAAGGATATCGACTGCCTCACTATGACGGCAACGCCGATCCCCCGCACCTTGCATATGTCCCTTTCGGGCATACGCGACATTTCCACGATCCAGACCCCGCCGGGAGAACGCCTTCCCGTACAGACCTACGTGGTAGAGGAAACGGAAACGCTCATTCGCGACGCGTGTATCCGCGAGCTTTCGAGGGGCGGGCAGGTGTTTATCCTCTATAACAAAGTCGAAAGTATCTTCACGTTCGCCGCCCGTATCAAGGCGATCCTGCCCGAAGCGGAGATCAGCGTGGCGCACGGCAGAATGGAGAAAAACACCCTTGAAAACGCCGTTTTGAACTTTTACGGAGGCAAATCGGATATCCTGATCACCACGACGATCATCGAAAACGGGATCGACCTTCCCAACGCCAACACCATTATCGTGATCGACAGCGATAAACTGGGTATTTCTCAGCTTTATCAGCTCAAAGGCAGAGTGGGGCGGGGCGCGCGGCTCGCGCACGCCTATTTCACCTTCAAGCCCGAACGGGTAATGACCTCGAACGCCTCCGCAAGGCTGAAAGCGATTATGGAATTCACCGAGCTCGGTTCGGGTTATAAGCTCGCGATGCGCGATCTTGAAATTCGCGGCGCGGGGAACGTTCTCGGCGCGGAACAGCACGGGCATATGGATAAAGTCGGCTACGAGCTCTATTCCAAACTCTTGAAAGAAGAGCTTACGGGCGTAAGCGAAACGAGTGCGGAACTGGATATCCGCGTGAACGCGTACATATCCGAAAAATACGTCGAATCGAGCGCGGGCAGACTGGACACCTATAAGCAGATCGCGCAGATCGGTTCGACGGAGGATTATAAACGGGTATATTCGTCCATTCGCGAAACGTACGGCGAACTTCCCCGCGCGGTGGAAAACCTGCTGGTGATCGCGGTTTTGAAAAGCTACGCTTCCAAATTCGGGGTCAAAAAGATCACCGTTGCAAAGGGAGTGGGCGCGCTGGAATTTCCCTCTCTCGAAGCGCTCGGCGACGAGCGCATACAGGCGGCGATGGAAAAATATCGCAAAATGGTGCGCCTGAATATGGCTTCCGCACCCGTCGTGGAGTTTTTCGGGAAGTCCGACGGACTCGTTTTGATGGCGGAAATGACAAAATTTTTAAAATTTGCGCTAACTTTCACAAGTTTATAAGCAAAAACGTTTGCACATTTGCGAAAAATAAGGTATAATAGTAGAGTATGATAAGCCATCGTATATCCCGTACGTTCGGGAGCGAGGCAAAAACTACGATAGAAGATCGGAGCAGTTATGAACAAGAAACACACGGTTAAAAAGACGGCGGCGCTTATTTTGGGACTCAGCTTTGCGCTTTCGGGCGCGGCTTGCGGCTTTATCACGACGGACGCGGACGCGGATATGGAACAAATCGTCGCGGAAGTGAATATCGCGAGCTACCTTGAAAAGGACGAGCTGTACGGCTCGTATGCGACGGCGCTTTCGGAAATTATCGACAAGGGCGGGGTTTCCACGGATATCCCCAAACGCGATCTGATTTCCTACTTTCTGAGCGTCGGCTACACTTACGTGAACAGCTACGGCTACACCTATAAACAAACCTTCGAAATGCTGATGGATATGCTCGTCAGCCGTAAGATCGTCGTGCAGTACGCGATGGCGTACTATCTCCACGGCGGGTTGAAAGCGGACGAATGTATGGCGTACGTCAAATCCGAACAGGATAAGTACGCGGAAGGAAGTCGCGAAAAGGCGCTTTTGAAAGCGCATCCCGAAGTTTCCGTATTGAAGTATTTCCTCACGGAAAACGGTGCGGACGAAGCGGCGTATACGCAGGCGATCTACGCGCATAAGCAGGCGATCAACAGCTCTATCGACTCGATGGAAGAAAGCATTATCGAAGCGGAAGAGGAAACGCACGATCACGGCGAAGTGAGAACGACTCCCACGAACGCAAACGTCGAAAAGACGGATTACGTTCCCGAGCTCTACGAGATCTATACGGGCAGAAACTCCGCAAGCGATTGCGGCGAATACGAAGAACTCGACGGTTCGACGACGACCACCCGTAAACAGGCATACAACAGTTTCCTTGCGAATTTGCAGGCGAACAACCTCATTCAAAAGGGCGAGGATACTTCCGATTTCACCAAGATCGATTACTACTACGTGGAACTTGCGGCACAGCTTGAACAGGCGCTCATCACTAAGTACACGGAGGACCTGAACGAGGCTTCGTACGCGCGCCTTACGCCCGCTTACGTGCATAGAAAATACGGCGAAATGCTCGCGACCCAAACGGACGAATACGGCAAGGATTATTCCGCCTTTGAAACGGCGGTCGGCTCGCTGTCGGATACCGCGTTCGCGCTTTACGCGCCGCAGGAAAACTTCGGTATGGTCTATAATATCCTGATCCCGTTCTCCGCAACGCAGGAAAAAGCCTATAATTCGGCGAAGAATAAGGGGCTTAGCGAACAGGAGCTTTTCAAATACAGAGAAACGCTTTTGACGGAAGTACAGTACAAGGACCTGCGCGATTCGTGGTTCTGCGAACACGAGGACGAAAACTACGCGTATGAGAAAGACGGTAAGTGGTATTTCTTCGAAAACAACTTGACGAACGCCGATAAATACGAATCGCTCGGACAATACGCGGGCGGCTATGCGTATCAAGGCAAGGTTGAAAAAGCGACGATGGAAGCGACTTCGGAATACCTCGGCAATATCGACGACTTCATTGAAGAATTTAACGGCTACGTCGGCGGCGCGGGAGCTAACTTGACGAGCACCTACGGCGTTTACGAGGACGCGGACGGCGAAACCAACTACGAAGGCTTTATGTATTATAAAGGTTCGGTAGACGTCGGAACGGTCAGCCTCGATAATTATTTCGTGAAGGGTACGGCGAGCTACGAAGCGGTCTCCAAGGTCAACGAGCTGATGTTTGCGTACAGCACCGACCCCGGTTGCTTGAACACCTATCTCGGCTACGCGGTTTCGCCCGATAAAACGAGCTACGTCCCCGAATTCGAATACGCGGCGCAAGAAGCGGTGAAGGACGGCGCGGGCACGTACGTCGTGTGTGCAACCGACTACGGCTGGCATTTGCTCTACGTTTCCTACGTGTTCCCGAAAGGCGAAGTCTTTGCCGTGGCGGACGAAACGTACTGGAACGATATGGCGAAGGAAGAAAGCGAAGGAACGTTCGCCAACCTCTTCTACGAATATTTAAAGAGCAAGATCTCCGACGACACGACGCTCGTGCAGAACGGTATCATTCTTGAATACAATAACGATACTTGCGTGAAGCTTCATAAGTCCAAATACGAAGACCTTCTCGAAATCGATTCGTAAACCGAAAAATTAAAAGAACATAGCCCACCGCACTTTTCGTGTAGTGGGCTATATTTTGGGAAAACAATGAAAAAGACCGAAAGAATACAATTATCCGATCATTTCACCTGCGGCAGGCTGTTGCGGTTCGTCGCGCCGCCCATTATGATGATGATCTTCACGTCCATTTACAGTATCGTGGACGGCTTTTTCGTTTCCAATTTCGTCGGCGGGCTTCCGTTCGCCGCGCTTAATTTGATCTTTCCGTTTATTATGATCCTCGGTGCGTTCGGGTTTATGCTTGGCACGGGCGGCACGGCGATCGTCGCCAAAGAGCTGGGCGCGGGAAATAGAGAACGTGCGAACCGTATCTTTTCAATGCTCGTCTATACGACGGCGGTTTTAGGCGTGCTCCTCGCTGTTTTGGGGCTTGCGCTCCTTCGTCCTATTTCCGTTTGGCTTTGCGCGGGAGAAAAAGACCTTTCAGGCGCGGAACGCGAAAAGCTCGTGGAATATTGCGTTTTATACGGCTCGATCATTATCGCGGCGTTGCCCGCGTTTATGCTGCAAAACGCCTTTCAAAGCTTTTTCGTCACCGCGGAAAAACCGCGGCTCGGCTTGCTCGTCACCGTGATCGCAGGTTGCGGGAATATCCTGTTCGACGCGATCTTAGTGCCCCAGTTCGGGCTTGCGGGGGCGGCGATCGCCACCGCGCTCAATCAACTCGTCGGCGGCGCGATTCCGATTTTGTATTTTTCCCGTAAAAACGCAAGCTTGTTGCGGCTCGGCAAAACGAAAATGGAGTGGGGCACGCTCGGCAAGGTTTGCATTAACGGCTCGTCAGAGCTTATGACGAATATTTCCCTCTCCGTCGTGAGTATCCTCTTTAACGCCCAGCTTATGAAATTCGTCGGCTACACGGGCGTTTCGGCGTACGGCATTATCAATTATATCGCGTTTATCTTTATCGCGATCTTCCTCGGCTATTCCATCGGCTCGTCGCCGATCGTGGGCTATAACTACGGCGCGGAAAACCGTAAAGAACTCAAAAGCGTGTTCAAAAAGAGCCTTACGATCCTCGCGGCGTTCGCCGCCGTAATGACGACGGTTTCCGTGGCGTTCGCCTCTCCGCTCTGCGCGATCTTTTCAAGCGGGGACGAAGTCCTGCACGCGCTCGCGACGAAAGGAATGCGCATTTATTCGGTTTCCTTCCTCGTTTGTGGGTTCAGTATTTTCGCCTCTTCATTTTTTACGGCGCTCTCCAACGGCGTAGTGTCTGCGGTCATTTCCTTTTTACGAACGCTCGTATTCCAGATCCTTGCCGTGAGTATCCTTCCCGTCTTTTTCGGCGTAGACGGCGTTTGGGCTTCCGTCGTGGTCGCGGAAGGACTCGCTTTTATCGTATCCGCGGTCTTTCTCCTCGCAAACGCAAAACGGTATCGTTATCTTTAAGAAAAAACGCACGGGGCAGGGTTGAGTTGAATAAAAAAATTACGCGGTACGCGGTGTGGAAGAATACACGGCGTACCCTTTTATTTTCTTAATAATTTGATAGAAACACGAACGAATTTTTTCGTCGCGTATCCTTGACAAAGAATAAGGAAATAATGTATAATATAATAGAAAATAAATAAATTATCATTCGAAGAAAAATAACGAGGAAAGTGAGGCTTTTATGACGGAAGAGATCATCAGGGAAATCAAAGCGGCGGAAGAAAAAGCCGCTTCGCTCAAAGCGGAAGCGAACGCTCGCGCCGAAAAGGCGGTAAGCGACGCGCAAGCCGCCGCGGTGCAAAAAGAACTCTCGTCCGCGGAGGTTTCCAAAGCGTATCGCTCCACGCAACTCAAAAACGCGGAAGCGGCGGCGGAAAAGGCGTACGAAGAAGCGGTTTCGTCCGCGCGTAAAGAAGGAAAAGCCTACGCAAAAAAAGTGCTTGAAAACGCCGACGCGTTCGTTAGTGAAATCGTAGGGAGGATCACAAGTGGCGATTGCTGAGATGCGAAAACTCAATCTGATCGCGATGTCGTACGATAAGGACGAGCTTTTGAACGCCTTGCACAGGGCTAAGGCGGTCGAGGTCACGCTCGCGCCGAAGGAAAAGGACGTCGAGAGGGAGGAAACGGAAACGCTGCGCGCCCGTCTTTCGTCCGTCGAGGCTTCTCTTGCTTCGCTTTTATCCACCGTGGAGTCCGCGGAAAAGCAAAAGGATTCCGGCGAAAAAACCGACCTTAAAGCCGTCGTCGAGGTTTCCTATTCCGAGTTTATGTCCTCAAAGGAAAAGCGTACGGAAACGGAAGCGGTGATCGATAAGATCAACGCGCTCACCGACGAGAAGATACTCTTGAAAAACGAGTTGCAAAAAGTCGAGCGCGAGGAAAAAGCAACGGCGATCTATAAATCGCTCACGGCCTCCTTTTCTTCGTTTTCCGACACGGAAAAAACCCGCGTTCGCCTCGGTACGGTCGCGCTGTCGCAAAAGGACAAGCTTTTTGCCGAACTGGAAGGCTGCGAGCTTTGCGCTTTTGAGGAAATTTCTTCGGATAGTGAAAATTGTTTATTTTTTACCGCAACGCATAAATGCTCGGCGAGCGAAACGGACGGCGTTTTAGCCGCGTTCGGGTTTACCGCCTGTCCTTATTCGGGATCTGCGACGGGTTCGGAGCTTCACCGTTCCACGCTCGTGAAGATCGACGAGATCAAAACCAAGATTTTAGAAAACGAGCGTACCGTGTACGCGATGAAAGAATATATTCGCCCGTTAAAGGTATATAGCGATTATTTGGCGTTCACTTTGGAAAAGGCGCAGATCGCCGAAGGACTTGAAGAAACGGAACGCACGTTTTCCTTACAGGCGTACCTGCCCAAAGAAGCGGTGGAAACGGTGGAAACGGAGCTTCGAAGGGTATCGGAAGCCGTCTATTTCGAGATCACCGAGCCTACGGAAGAGGACGAACCCCCGACTCTTCTTAAAAACAATTCCGTCGTGGGAAGCTTCGAGCCGATCACGAATATGTATTCCGCGCCTAATTATCGAGAGTTCGACCCCAACGCGGTAATGGGATTTTTCTATTCGCTGTTTATGGGCTTTATTATCGGCGATATGGGCTACGGACTGTTAATGGCGATCTTCGGCGGACTGATTTGGTGGAAGGGCAGAAGAAATCCTACGGGGCTTTCCCGCCTTTCGGGCGCGTTCGCCTTCGGCGGCATATTCGCCGTGCTTTGGGGCGCGCTGTTCAATTCCTTCTTCGGGTTCGCGATCTTCGGCAAAGCCAACACGGTGATGCCCGACCCGCAAACGGGCAGATGTACGTTCGTGGGAATCCAAGTTCCGAGCGTGCTCGTGATCAGTCTGGTGGTCGGAATCTCGCAGTTGCTGGTGGGATATATCTGTAAGGCGGTACAATGCTGGCGCAGAGGACAGATCCTCGACGGCGTTTTCGACGGCGTAGTGTGGGCGTTATTCTCCGTCGGCATCGCGCTTGCGATCGTCGGACTCGTGGAAGAAACAAACCTTCCCGTTCTCGGCACGGTCGGCGGCGTGATCGCGGGCGTATCCTTGCTCCTTGCGATACTCACGGCGGGCAGACACGAAAAATTCTTCGGCAAGTTCACCAAAGGCTTCGGCGCGGCGTACGGCGTGATCAACTACGCTTCGGATATTTTGAGTTATGCGAGATTGTACGGGCTTATGCTTTCGGGCGCGGTAATTGCGAGTATCGTTTCCACGTACGGCGGCGGGTTTATCGTCAGCGGAAATATCGGTTTGGCGGTTTTGGGCGTGGTGCTTCTTCTCGTCGGACACGGTTTCAACCTCGTAATGAACCTGCTCGGCGCGTATATCCACGACGCAAGACTTCAATACGTGGAATTCTACGGTAGATTTTTCGAAGGCGAAGGGGAGCTTTTCAAGCCCCTCGGCTCGGGAAGCAGATATATCCGTATCAAATCTTAATTATGGAATAAAGGGATACTTCCCTTAAACCTTGTTCATTCAAAAAAGAAAAAATATAAAAAATCGGAGGATTTTTATTATGGGTTACACAATTGCTATGATGGGTATTGCCTTGTGCGTACTGCTTTGCGGTATCGGTTCTTGTATCGGTCTTTACAAGACGAGTACGGCGGCTGCCGGCGTTTTGTCGGAAGATCCGAAGAAGTTCGGTAAAGTTATGGTGCTCGTGCTCCTTCCCGCAACGCAAGGTATTTACGGCTTCATTATCGGGATCATCGCTTCGGGCGCGATCTCGACGGGTATGGCTACCTCTACGGGTTGGGCGATGGTTGGCGCGGTTCTTCCTATGGCGGTTTCGGGTCTTGTTTCCGCGTGGATTCAAGGCAAATCTGCCGTCAACTGTATCTACGCGGTCGGCAAGCAGGAATCGCTGTCGGGTAAATTGATCGTCTATCCCGGTATGATCGAATTCTACGCGATCCTCGGCCTTATCATTTCGATTATGCTCGTTGGGCAATTCTAAAAACAAGGAACAAGTATGAGTACGCAAATGGTAGTGGAAAGGATTCTTTCCGACGCCGAACGCGAAGCGCAGGCGATTATCGCGGAAGCTGAAAAGAAAGCGGAAGCGATCGTTTCGGAAGCGACTTTGCGCGCGGAAAACAATTTAAAGGAAACGCAGGAAGAAGTGGCGGAAAAAGCCGCGGAGCTTTCCGAACGCCGCGCAGCGGCGGCAAGGCTTGAAAGCGCGAAAATTTTGCTTTCGGAAAAACGCCGCGTGATCGACGAGATCTACGCTTCCGCGCTCAATCGGCTCGTCTGTTTAGACAAAGCCGACGCCCTCGCGCTCACCGAAAAGCTCCTCGAAAAATACGCGGAAGAGGGCGACGAGATCGTGTTTGCGGAAACCTTCCGATTCGTCGAAGAGGTCTGTTCGCTTCCCGTTTACGACAAGAAAAAGCTCGTCGTTTCGGCAAAGCGTCTGCCGCTTTTGGGCGGTATGCGGCTCGTGGGGAAAAATTCCGACCGCGATCTTTCCTACGGCGCGCTGTTAGAGGCGGACCGAGATCGGTATCAATCCAAGCTTGCGGCAAAGCTTTTCAAAGCGTAAGGCACGGAGAGGAAAAATGGCATTAGACGTAACGTATACGAACGGCGTGATCGCCGCGAGGGATAAATTCCTTTTAAAAGACAGGATTTCGCGCTTTGCAGAGCTCAGCGCGGAAGAGGCTTTTCGCGCGCTCGTAGAAAGCGGCTTCGGCGGCGGGGAAACGGCGGCGAACGTGTACGATTATGAAAAACTCGTTGCCGCGGAAGAACGGCTTTTAGACGAGTTTATCCTCGAATACGCGCCTTCGGACGCGGAGCGGGCGTACTTTTTATCCCCGCGCGATTTCCATAATTTAAAGGCGCTGTTAAAGGCGGCGCATTTAAACGAAAGCGCGGAAAAAATGCTTGCGCCCGACGGGGAGATCCCCGCAAAAGAGCTGGAAAAAATGGTCAAAGACGGCGATTTTTCTCCGCTTGCACAGCGCAATCCCGAACTTTACGGCGCGGCGAAAGAAGCGACGGCGCTTTTCGAAAGCGAAAACGTTTCGGGCGCGGAGATCGGCGCGGTGTTCGAAAAGGCGAACGCGCGAAGGCAGTATAAAGCGGCGGGAAAAAACCGTACTTTAAAAAAGCTTCTCGAAAAAAAGATCGATATGATCAATCTTCTCACGGCGTTCCGCGCGGGAGAAGAGTCGATCGCAAAAAGCAAATATCTGCCTTGCGGCACGTTGGGCGAAAAAACGCTTTCGGGCATTTTTGCAGAGGATAAGGAAACGGCGGAAAACGCGTTAAAGGGCACGGCGTACGACGGGTTCGTTAAGAGCTGTTTTGCGGCAAAGAGCAAAGGACTCCCGCTCACGGAAGCGGAAAAGCTCCTCGATTCTTTCGAAACGGAGTATTTCTTTGAAAAACGCTACGAGCTGAAAAATAAAGAGCCGTTTTTGTATTATATTTTCCGTCGCAAAACGGAGATAGCGAATATACGTATCGTGTTCGTTTGTCTGCTCGCGGGCTTAAAGGAACAGGATATCAAACGGCGACTGAGAAACGGAGGTGCTTAAGATGACGGGCAAAACGGCGATCGTCGGCGACGGCGACAGCATTATGGTATTTAAAGCGGCGGGCGTGGACACCTTCCCCGCCGAGGACGAAAAAAAGGCGAGAGAGGTTTTAAGGAAGATCGCAAAGGAGTATCAGATCATATTCCTCACGGAAAACCTCGCAGAGCCCTTGCAGGAATTTTTAAAACGGTTCGACGAAACGGCGTACCCCGTGGTGCTTTCGATCCCAACAAAAAGCGGTTCGACGGGTTACGGCGTAAAAACGCTGAAAAGCGCGATGGAACGCGCGCTCGGCGTGGATATTTTATTCCATAAAAACTAATAAGGAAGAAAGACTATGGTAGGAAAGACAGTAAAGGTATCAGGACCTTTGATCATCGCGGAGAATATGGCGGACGCAAAACTCTACGACGTCGTGCGCGTTTCCGAAAAAGGGTTGATCGGCGAGATCATCGAGCTTCGCGGTGACAAAGCTTCCATTCAGGTCTACGAAGAAACGGCGGGCTTGGGCCCGGGCGAGGAAGTCTATTCGACGGGCGAACCGCTTTCCGCGGAGCTTGCTCCGGGGCTGATCGCGGGGATCTTCGACGGCATACAAAGACCGCTCAGCACCTTGTATTTCAAATACGGCGACCGCATTTCCCGCGGCGTATCCGTCAATAACCTCGACCGCGAGAAGAAATGGGAATTTATCCCTACGGCAAAGGTCGGGGAGAAGGTTTCGGCGGGCGACGTTTTGGGCGTGGTCAACGAAACCTCGATCGTAGAGCATAAGATCTTAGTGCCGAGCGGCGTGGAGGGGGAAATCGTTTCGATCGAAAAGGGTGAATTCACCATCGAAGAAACGGTGGCGACCGTGCGGACGAGCGAAGGCGACAAACCCGTTTGTATGCTTAGAAAATGGCCCGTGAGAAAGGGCAGACCGTATAAAGAAAAGCTTTCCCCGAACAAACCTATGGTCACGGGGCAACGCGTGATCGACACGCTGTTCCCGATCGCAAAGGGAGGGGCGGCGGCTGTTCCCGGTCCTTTCGGGAGCGGAAAGACGGTCGTTCAGCATCAGCTCGCGAAATGGGCGGACGCCGATATTATCGTCTACGTCGGTTGTGGCGAACGCGGCAACGAAATGACGGACGTTTTAAACGAATTCCCCGAACTTAAAGACCCGAAAACGGGCGAACCCTTAATGAAACGCACGGTACTGATCGCAAACACCTCGGATATGCCCGTTGCGGCGCGTGAAGCCTCGATCTACACGGGTATCACGATCGCGGAATATTTCCGCGATATGGGGTATAGCGTGGCGATTATGGCGGACTCGACCTCCCGCTGGGCGGAAGCGCTCAGAGAAATGAGCGGGCGACTCGAAGAAATGCCCGGCGACGAAGGGTATCCTGCCTATCTTGCGAGCCGACTTGCGGAGTTCTACGAACGCGCGGGTATCGTCAAGCTTTTGGGAAAAGAAGAAAAGATCGGTTCGGTTACGGCGATCGGCGCGGTATCTCCTCCGGGCGGCGATATGAGCGAACCCGTTTCGCAAGCTACCTTGCGTATCGTCAAGGTATTCTGGGGGCTTTCCTCCGCGCTTGCCTATAAGCGGCATTTCCCCGCGATCGACTGGCTCGTGAGCTATTCGCTGTACGCGGATAAAATGAAGGACTGGTTCGACGAAACGCTCGGTAAGGAATTTTTCAAATACCGTCAGTTTGTAATGACGATATTGCAAGAAGAAGCGGCGCTCGACGAGATCGTCCGACTCGTCGGTATGGACGCGTTGTCGCAAAAGGATCGCCTCACGATGGAAACGGCGAAGATCGTGCGCGAGGACTACCTACACCAAAACGCCTTCCACGAGATCGACACCTTCACGTCGATGGAAAAACAGCTTTTAATGCTCAAACTCATTTACGAGTTTCACCGTCTGGCGAGCGAAGCGATCGCTTGTTACGCCGACCTCGACGAGATCTTGAAATGTTCGGCGAAGGAAATGATCGGCAGAGCCAAATATATTTCGGAAGAAAATCTTTCCGAATTCGATAAGATATTCAAGACGATGAACGAAGAACTCAAAGCGGTTGCAACGGGAGGGAACGACGATGTTTAAGGAATATAAAACCATACGCGAAGTCGTAGGCCCTTTGATGCTCGTCGAGGGTGTCGAGGGCGTGAAATATAACGAGCTCGTCGATATCGTCAACTCCAACGGCGAAGTGCGCCAAGGCAAGGTTTTGGAAGTCAACCGCGATAAAGCGGTCGTGCAGCTTTTCGAAAATTCGCAAGGACTGCAAATTTCGGGCGCGAAAGCGCGGTTTTTGGGGCACAGCCAAGAGCTTGCCGTGTCCGAGGATATGCTTGGGCGCGTATTCGACGGGATGGGTAATCCTCGCGACGGCGGCGACCCCGTTATTCCCGAAAAGAAAATGGACATCAACGGCGAGCCGATCAATCCCGCGGCGCGCGATTATCCCAACGAATTTATCCAGACGGGTATTTCCGCGATCGACGGGCTGAACACGCTCGTGCGCGGTCAAAAGCTTCCCGTATTCTCTATGAGCGGACTTCCGCACGCGGAACTTGCGGCGCAGATCGCCCGTCAGGCGAAAGTCAGAAGCGGCGATTCCAAATTCGCCGTCGTGTTCGCGGCGATCGGGATCACGTTTGAAGAAGCGCAGTATTTCGTGGACGATTTCAAAAAGACGGGCGCGATCGAAAGGACGGTACTTTTCACCAACCTTGCGAACGACCCCGCCGTCGAGCGTATCGCGACCCCTCGTATGGCGCTCACTTGCGCGGAGTACCTCGCGTTCGAAAAGGGTATGCACGTGCTCGTCATTATGACGGATATTACCAACTACGCGGAAGCGCTCCGCGAAGTTTCGGCGGCGCGCCGTGAAGTACCCGGTCGGCGCGGCTATCCCGGGTATCTGTATACCGACCTTGCGAGCTTATACGAACGCGCGGGGCGTATCAGAGGCAAAGATGGTTCGATCACGCAAATTCCCATTTTGACGATGCCCGAAGACGACAAAACGCATCCTATTCCCGACCTTA
Organism: Clostridia bacterium; assembly: GCA_017471945.1. GTDB lineage: Bacteria > Bacillota > Clostridia > Christensenellales > Borkfalkiaceae > Scatosoma. Next base: position 23,252 of record JAFURH010000059.1, read on the forward strand.
CGGGGTATATCACGGAAGGGCAGATCATTTTGTCGCGCGATCTGTATAAGAAAGGCGTGAATCCGCCTATCGACGTATTGCCGTCGCTTTCCCGACTCAAAGATAAAGGGATCGGCAAGGGCAAGACTCGCGAGGACCACGCGGACACGATGAACCAGCTTTTCGCGGCGTACGCGCGGGGCAAGGAATGTAAAGAACTTTCGGCGATTCTCGGAGAAACGGCGCTTTCGGACGTGGATAAGCTGTATGCGAAATTTGCGGAAGCGTTCGAAGCGGAATACGTCAAGCAAGGGTTTGACGCCAACCGCACGGTCGAAGAAACGCTCGATCTGGGCTGGAAGCTGATGAAAATTCTTCCGAAGAGCGAACTTAAACGTATCAGAACGGAATATATCGAGAAATATTTATCTTGATTGGAGATCAAGGAACTTAGTTCCTTGTGGGGGCAGGGGCAACACCCCGCAATATCGGACTCCTATAAGCAACCGTAGGTTGCGCCTTTCCGCGTAAGCGGATCGCGCGATCTTGGCTTGCGCTGAAAAGGATTAAAGGAACAGACGAATGGCAAGACTCAACGTAAATCCCACCCGTATGGAGCTGAAAAAGCTCAAAGCGCGGCTTTCGACGGCGGTCAGAGGACATAAGCTCCTGAAAGACAAGTCCGACGAAATGGTGCGCCGTTTTACGGTGATCATAAAAAAGGCGAAAACCCTTCGCGAAGAGGTGGAAGCGGGATTGTCGGAAATCTTACGGCAGTTCTCGATTGCCCGTTCGGTCACGCCCGCCTATTTTGCGGAAACGGCGTTTTCGATGCCGTCCGTCGCGGTGAAAGCGGAGTGTAAAACGGAGAGTATAATGGGCGTGGACGTACCCAAGGTCGAGTTGATCGGCGAACGGAGATCGGACGGACTTCCGTACGCGTTCTCGGAAATCACGGGCGAAGCGGACTATTCCGTTTCAATGGTTTCGAAATTACTTCCCTCGATGGTGGCGCTTGCCGAAACGGAAAAAGCGGTCAGAATGCTCGCGGACGAGATCGAACGCAACAAACGCCGTGTAAACGCGCTGGAATACGTTATGATCCCGCAGCTTCAAGAAACTATTAAATATATCAAAGACAAACTCGACGAAAACGAACGCGCGGCGGTCGTTCGGTTAATGAAAGTAAAAAGCAAAGTTTAAAAAATAAGAGGAAAGAATAAATGGCTTTGGAAAAAAGTAAATGGATCTGGTGGCGTAAAGAGTCCCAAAAGGACGAATACGGCGAATTTTACGCGACCTATTCGGCGAAAGAGGACAATCAAAAATTCGTCTGTCGCATTTGCGCGGACGGCGATTACGCGCTTTATATCAACGGGCAGTTCGTCGCTTCCAATCAATACGACGATTATCCCGATTGGAAATGCTACGACGAGCTCGACCTTTCGGCGTATACGAAAAAAGGAGAAAACAGCTTCGCCGTGCTCGTTTGGCGGTTCGGTGAAACGCATTTCAGCTACATACCGATGAAAAAGGCGGGCGTTATTTTCGAGGTGCGCTCGGGATGCAGAGCGGTGCTCGTAAGCGACGAGAACGTGCGGGCGAGAAAGAGCTCGGCTTACCAGAGCGGGAGAATGAAAAAGATCACCCCGCAGCTCGGCTACGGCTATCGCTACGACGCGACGAAAGAGGACGATTGGAAAACGGGCGGCGGCGCAGGGTTTAATTCTGCCGTGGCTGTGGAAAACGACTGTAACTTCGCGCCTCGTCCCATTAAAAAATCCGTTCTTTTGGAAAAAACGCCGTTTGAAATTATCAAGACGGAGAACGACGGTAAGCGCATTTTGATCGATATGAAAGCGGAAACGGTGGGACTGTTCACCGCCCGTTTGAAAGCGAGCGAAGAAACGGAACTTTTGATCTCCTACGGCGAGCATATCGAGGACGGCTGGGTGAGAAGATTGATCGGGGTACGCGATTTTTCCTTTGAATATAAAGCGAAAGCGGGCGAAAACGAATTTTTTAATCCTTTTTTGCGGTTGGGCGCAAGATATTTGGAGATCAACGCCGATAAGCCGATCGAGCTTATCTACGCAGGGCTGATTCCGCAGGTCTATCCCGTAAAGCGCAAGCAATACGCGTTCGAGAACGAGCTCGATCAAAAGATATTCGAAACAAGCGTAAAGACGCTGGAACTTTGTATGATGGAGCATTACGTGGATTGTCCTTGGAGAGAACAGGGGCTGTACGTGCTCGATTCGAGGAATCAGATGCTTTACGGCTACTACGCGTTCGAGAACGGAAACGCGGACTACGTGCGCGCAAATCTTGCGTTGATGGGGCACGATAACCGCGCGGACGGCTTGACGTCCATTTGTTTCCCCACGGCAGAGGATCTGACGATCCCGTCGTTTACGCTCTATTGGTTTATGTCCACGAGGGAATACGTCGAACGCACGGGGGATCTTTCCCTCGTAAAAGAGATCTACCCCAAGCTTACCAAGATCGTTGAAGTCTTTCGCGCTACCAAACGCGAGGGACTTTTGTGTCAGCTTCGAGGGGAGGCGTATTGGAATTTCTACGATTGGACGGCGTATCTTTGCGGGCGTATCGGAAAACCCGAGGAAAAAACGCCTGACGTTTTGTTGAATTCCTTATATATCCTCGCGCTCAAATCCTATCAATATTTTTCCGATAAGCTCGGTAAAAAAGTCGATCTTTCGTCGGAGATCGTGGAGATGGAACGGAATACCAAAGCGGCCTTCTGGCGGGAGGAATACGGCGCGTTCTCGCTTGTAAAAGACGGGAATACGGATATGACCGAAGACGAAAACGATAAGCGGGTGGTGATCGAAAGCAAAGATGTGTATACGCAGCTCGGCAACGCGCTCGCGGTGTGCGCGCTGGAACTTTCGAAAGAAGAAAAGAAACGCGTTGCGGAAAAGCTTGTCAGCGGAGAAATGCTGAAATGTGCGTTGAGTATGCGAGGATTCGTCTACGACGCGCTTATTGCGGCGGACGAGGAAAAATACCGCGCGTATATTCTCGAAGACCTGCGCAAAGATTTTAAATATATGCTTGAAAAGGGCGCGACCTCGTTCTGGGAAACTCTCGACGGGGCGGCGGCGTTTGCCGACGCGGGCAGTTTGTGTCACGGTTGGAGCGCTATTCCCGTATATTATTTCGTGAAATTCGGCGTAGCAAAAGAAATGTAAAGATTTATAGACGAAAACCCCGCCCGTTGCTTTCAACGGGCGGGGTTTTCGTTTCTTTAAAATAAAAATATTCTGAAAAGTTCGATAAAGATATCGTTGAAAAGCAAGCCTACCACGAACGAAAAGGCGTTGACGGCACAGCTTACTTTCAGTCGCCGCTTGAAGGGGTGGGGAACGAAGAAGCCGTACAGCCAAGCTTCCATATAGATCACTCCGATTTCAAGGCAGATCAGCATAAGGGGGTTGAGAAAAAAGGAGAAAATATCCGTCCAATACACCACGACCGAATAGAGAAAGGGAAGCACCATATTCAAAATAGGGTTGGTGATGACGTTGCAAAGAAGGCTCGGCGCGAGCCATTTTTTTCTGTCGTGTAAAAGAAGCAAAGCGATCCCTTCGAACAGACAAGTTGCTAAGCATAAAATAAGAAGCGCGCCGAAAATCATTTTTCGTTTTCCTCTTGGTCTTTTTCTTCGGACTTCGGGGTATCGGTTTTGTTTTTCTTTTTCCTTTTTACCGCCAGAACGCTGAAAACGGTGATCACCGCCGCCAACGCGATCACTCCGACCACGAATAACGTGATGATCGTGGGATTATCGGAAAAATGAGAAATGGGGGTGTCGGGTGCGGAAGGCATAACGACGTCGAGCAGGATACGTAGCATTTTAAACTCTCCTTTTTAAACAAACTAAGATCGAGATCAGCGCGATCGCCGATAAGAGTAAAACGGCGATCTGATGCGCAAAAAGACTGGGTAAGGTGAAGAAAAATTCGGGAACGACGCCTAAAAACAGACCGACCGTGGTGATCCCGAAGGCAAAGCCAGGTTTATCGGGGAATTTGGATACGAGAACGCCCACCGTGACGGGCATCGTCATACTGAACAGCATTATGCCCACGAGGGAAAGCGCCATTACGGAATTTCCGAATAAGAGGAAGGGCAGGGCGATCAGTAGGCTTAAATAAGTCGTTTTTCTGAATCCGAGCGTATCCGCAAATACGCCGCCTAAGCCTTTTCCAAGCCCCATAAAGGAAAAAAGCGCAATCGCTTGCAGAGTGTTTTTCTTCCATTCGATAGGGATCGCGTACGCCACGTAAGAGCGAATGGATACCGCGAACAGCATAAGTACGATCAGGAGAGAATCGGGCATTTCCACGGTGATACCAAGCGGAAGATACTCTTCGCTTTTTTCGATATCCACGTTATGCGCTTTGGTTACGAAGATCGCCAAAACGGCGGAAATTGCCGTTAAAAGCAAGGGGATCAAAACGAGCGCGTCCACTTTAAGCGCGCCGAGAAGCTGTCCCGTGATCACTCCGAAAGAGCCGCCGCCGACGAAAACCGCGTTCGGGGTCATTTTCGCGCGGTTGTTTCTAAGGGTGTGTTGCGCGCCGTCGATATGCGCGAGGGCGTTACCTATCCCAAGGACGGTCAGCGCAAGGAGATCAAAGGGCAGAAGCAACGATAATAAGAGCATCGCGCAACCGATAAAGCCGTAGGGCAAATGCGGGTATTTATCCGATAAAATGCCGAAAAAGCTTTGCGGCAAAAAGGCGAGTGCGTCGAACAGCATCGCGAGCGCCCACCAATGCAGGCTTGCGCTTATGCGCGAAAATAAAAAGTAAAAACAAGCGACTTCGACGGAAAAATGAATAAACGAATAAAGCCAACCCGCGGTGAACGCGGTTATTTTTTTAGTCATCCGAGTCCTCGTCGGGCTTTTTGCGAAGGAGCAAGAAGTCTACGAGTATACACACCGCGGCAAGCCCCAAAAGCAGGAAGGCGAGCCGTGCGATCGCGTCGTCCGTGCTTTCGTCGCCTAAAACCTTGTTTTGCGGCGCTTGCGGCGAGCCGTCGAAGTCGTTGACGTAGGGCTTCGGAATATACCCCGTGATCTCGCCGTCTGCCGTTTTCACGGAAACGCGGTAATAATCGTAGTCGAATCTCACTTCGCCAAGTACGGTCACTTCCGCCGATTTCGTAAGCTCGGACACCGTTAAAAGGGAACTGAGATAGGGGAATTTATACAGCTTGACTGTGTTCGAAAGATAGCCCGCTTTGCCCGTTTCGTAAGTCGTGAGATATTCGCTCTCGTCGAGCTTTTCGCATTGGGCGTTCAGGGCGAGATAGGTTTCGTAGGCGTTGGTGCTTTTGTTGAGAAGGGCAAGCACGGTATATTTTTCCGTTTCGCCGATCTTTAAAGCGGTCAGAGGCTCTGCCGTTAAGAAATGCGAAAGATAGGGGAAATGCTCCGCGCCGCTTAAAAGCGACATATCGAATTCTACGATCAGAGTCTTTTCTTTTACGGTAACGACGGAGAACACCGCTTCCGCTTGTGCGAAAATGTTTTCGTCCGCTTTATTGACGGGGATCGTTTTCACCGTGGGAAGGGCGAGCTCGTCGGTCGCTACGATCAAATTTCCGTCGTAAAGAAGATACGTTTGATTTTCTTCGATGCCGAACGCAAAAGAGCTGACGGGCGTTCCCGCGCCCTGCGAATAGACGAGGGATTTTGCGAGATCAAAGGTCTTGCGCTCGTCGCTGAATCGGAGAAGATCGCCGTCCGAAAGGGCGTAGACGGTTTGCTCGTAGTCCACCAAAAGCTTGGTCGCGTTTACGGGCAGGTCGGAAAGGATCGCCGTGCCGCTGTTGGCTTCGTTCATAAATTCCGTTTCGGTGAAACGGTAGACTTCGCTTCCCGCGCCGATATAAAGATTCCCGTAGGCGTCGGACGTTAAAAGCTTTAAGGCGTGCGCGCTCGAATAGGAGTTTTTCTTGGTCGCCGATTCAAGCTCGTAAGTTTCGCCGTCCGTAGGCAAACGGTAGTAGTCGCCCGCGTCCGTTATGAAATAATAGACAGAACCGACCGCCGCCGCGCCGACGAGCTTGCCGTTAAAGCTTTGCAAGGTGACCAGCGGAGCTTCCGCGGTATTTACTGAGTACAGTAGGGCGGTCGTATCGCTTGCGATCAGCACCGTGTCCTGCGTGGAAGCAAGATAGCTCGCGCCCGTGAAATCTTCGGGAAGCGTGATAGGGTCGAGCACCGTTTTGTTTTCCGTATCGTACACCGACACGCGGCGGTTGTTTTCGTCCGCGATATATAAGCGGTTGCCCGAAAGATGTAAATCTGTCGCGCCCGAAAGGCGGTTTTGACTTGCCGAGTCGGAAGAAATTTCATAGTCGGTGAAATTCTTCGTTTCGAGAGAGAACTGTTTTACCGCGTTTCCTTCGACGGCGTAGAGATATTCTCCGAATGAGGAAAGGGAGGTATATTCGCCCGTTTCGTCTTTAAAGATCGGCTCGATCGTGGCGTTTTGGCTCGAAGCGTCGAGCTCGGCGTAGTTATACGCATAGAAATTGCCCGATTTGTCGATACAAGCGAAGATATTGCCGTTTAAAGCGATCGTGGAAACGGTGTTTTTGAAATGGTAGATATCGAACTGCGCGTCGGCGTTGA
>JAFURH010000060.1 GCA_017471945.1 Clostridia bacterium
CAATCCCTTGTTACGAAGTCCGCTCCGCCTCTTTTATTCAAATAATTCCGCCACCAACGCAAACGCTTCGTCAGAAGTGCTCGGACCCATAATCGTCAAATAATATTTATACCCCTCGTATTCCCAATACATCTGCCCGTCATTATTTCTATAAAACCAAAAAATAGTAGTGTTTTGAATTTTATATTCAAATGTACAATTATTTTTATATTCTTGAAACTCTTCTATTTCAGTATAATTATCCGTTACACTCAGATAAATTATATTGCCTGTTAGACCGTTTACGATAAATTCTTTAAAAGCAATTTCTTCGTTTGTATCTTTTAAAGCATAAAGACTATCAATGATTTCGTCTGCGCTATCGTACCAATCAAAATAGAGCAGATTTTTTTCTTCTTGTTCGCCGTATTCTTTTAAAGTCATTGTCGTTTTCGAAACGGTATAATCTTCTTGCGTACAATAACGGCTTTTGTCGGTAGGCGTAGGGTTAGGGTGAAAGACCGTGAAATACAATACCAAAGAAAGGGTGATCACGATCGCCACGGCGGCGGAAGAGCAGATCGCCACGAGCTTGCGCGTAAAAAAACGCTTGCGAAGTTTCGGCTGCGGAATTTCCGTTTGGATTCCCAGCTCTTTTTGCAATTTTTCGAGATGTCGTTGCTTGCGTTCGCTGTTTTGCGATTCGATCCATTCGTGGATCTTGTCTTCCTTTGACATTGTTTCTCCTTTTTTCTTTTACGAGACGGACACCGCGTACCCGCTGTCGAACCAAGAGGTATCGCTCAGATCCACGCAGATATTCATAATTGTGGATTGACCGTTAGAGGCGAGAATATAGTCGTCCGTTCTGAAAAGTGTTCCGTTGTTATAATATTCTACGGTATAGTAGCCGTAGCCTACGATAATATGACTTCCCGTAGTGGAAGTCGTTGTGATGGAAGCTTGATTTTCGTTAAAGCCTACTGCCGTACGGCTCAAATCCGTACAGAACAAAAGCACGGGCTTGTTGGCTTGAATGGCTTGTTTATATAAGCTGTAACTAAACGAAGAGCCGCTCTTTACCGAGCTGTACGAAAGGGTCAAGCCCTTGTTGGAAAAATAAGTTTTTAACCCGTTTTTGCAATCGCTTTCGCTCACGCCCACGTCGTCCACGTTCGTCCGCATCAGGGTATACATTTCCTGCATAACCGCGGGGACGTACGTTCCGTCTTGCAATCTGTATTTTAAAGAGCTTGCATAGTAGGGGGTGTAGCCTGCGATCAAATTTTCGTAGTACCGATCGTAGAACCCGACGACCGTCGTCCCCGCGACCGCACCGCAAGCGTTGGTCATCGTCGAACCCGTCACGTAATAATAGGGAACGCCGTAAGCGGTCGTCACTTCGTTATCTACTCTGTCCGTATAATATACGTATTCGGTAGTAGCCGAGCGGGTGTTTACGACGGTATGATCGTAATACCGCTTTTCACCGACCGCCGAAGCGGAAACGGCAGAGGCAGGGGCGCAAACGCCCGCGACGACGAGGATGGCGGAAGCCGCCAAAGAAACAAGTACTTTTTTTCTCATTTGTAAAAATCTCCTTTGAGTGTTTTAGTACTATATATACTTGTTTTCTTAGCCGTTTGTTCGGGATTTTTTGAAAAAATTTTAAATTTCTTTTAAAAGTCCGTGTAATTGCTTTCTGATTTGCTTGACGTGCGCCGAAACCGTCGATTTGGAAATATTCGTCCGTTTGGCAACATCTTCGAGGATCAGACCTTCGAAAAAATATAAATAAGTGATCTTTTGATCGCTTTCTTTTAACTTTTTGATCGCGTCGCGAAGCTCGCCGCGTTCGAGCCAATCCTCGGGCGCGTAGGAGGTTGCGGGGTCGGGTAGCGTATATGCAAAATCGTCAAGCGACAAAAATTTCCTGCGCTTTTGGTTAAAATCGTACGCTGTATTCTGCACGATCTTACAAAGCCAATTATAGCAATCCTGCGTAAGATCGGCGCTTTCAAGATATTTCATCATTTTAAGATAGCTTTCGGAAAGCACGTCCTCGGCTTCCGATTTATCAATAAGATAATGCATCGCAACGGAAAGAAGATGGTTATAAGTCGAATTATGAATGGCTGCAAAACAGGATTTTTCGCCCGCTTGCAGTCTTTTCATCAATTCGTTGATTTTGTCCCGTTGTTTCGACATTTCGCTACCTTGCGTAAAAGGATTTATATTTATAGTATAACAAATATTTCGCGGGATTTCAATAAAAAATACCAAAATTTACCAAATTTTTCCTTTGAAAGCTCAAAAACTCCCGAAAAATCTCCGTTTTTCCTATCAAATCAGTTGACTTTAACGCTTTATCGTGCTAAAATGGTAAAACAAATAAACTTACTACGAGGAAAAGAAATGGAAAAATTTTCTTATTCGCGGTTCGAGTCCTTTTTTGAAGCCGTATTGCAATTAAAAGATAAGGAAGATTGCGAAAAGTTTTTCGAGGATATCTGCACGATCAAGGAGCTTGAAGATATGTCGCAACGCCTCGAAGTCGCCAAGCTTTTGAAAGAGGGGAAAAACTATCGGGAAATATCCGAAAAAACGGGCGCGAGCACCGCGACGATCAGCCGTGTGAATAAATGTCTCGTCTACGGCAGAGGGGGCTATTCGCTCGTATTGGGCGCAAAGGAGAACGAATAATATGGAGCTTGAAAATCTTCTCACTTCCGAAGAAAAAATAATGCTCTCGCTTCGCGAGTTGTACCTCGAATACGGTTACGAAATGTATAAAATGAGCAAGTTCGAAGAATACGCGCTGTACGCGCAGAACAAGGACTTTTTGATCTCGGATAACCTGATCACGTTCACCGATACCGACGGCAGACTGATGGCGCTCAAACCCGACGTAACCCTTTCGATTATCAAAAACGGCAAGGAATTCGAAAAGCGCACGCAAAAGCTGTTTTATAACGAAAACGTATATCGGGCTTCCAAGGGTACGCGCTCTTTTAAGGAGATTATGCAAGTCGGGTTAGAGCTTTTGGGCGAGGTGGACGAAAACGCGGTCGCGGAAGTGTTGTTGCTTGCAGCAAAGAGCTTGGAGAAAATTTCCGAAAGCTTCGTGCTGGAAATTTCCCACCTCGATATCCCGCTCGGCGTGTTAAAGGCGTTCGGCGTAAGCGAGGAAGGCAAAAAGGAATTTTTTACGCATCTTGGCGAAAAGAACGCGCAGGGCGTGAGCGCGGTCGCTCTAAAAGAGGGGCTGAGCGAAGAACAGACGGCGATTTTGGAAACGCTCGTGCGCGTATACGGCTCGCCTGAAAAGGTGTCGGGCGCGTTGCAGGGGCTTAAAACGGTAAGCGCGGAAGTGGCAAGCGCGGTTTTAGAGCTGGAAAATATTCTTTCCTCGCTCGAAAAGGTCGGCGCGGGCGAAAAGCTGTGCGTGGATTTTTCCGTCGTGAATAACGGAAAATACTATAACGGCGTGGCGTTCAAAGGGTTCGTCGAGGGCGTTTCGACGAGTATTCTTTCGGGCGGACAATACGACGGACTGATGAAGAAAATGAAAAAGGGCGCGCGGGCGATCGGCTTTGCGGTGTATCTTGACGGTTTAGAGCGTTTTTGCGGGAGATAAGATTTATGGAAAAGTTTTTAAATATCGCCCTGCCAAAAGGCAGACTGGGCGAAAAAGTTTACGAAATGTTCGAAAAATCGGGCTTCGGCTGTCCTTCCATTAAAGAAAACAACCGCAAACTCGTGTTCGAAAACCCCGAAACGGGGGTAAGATATTTTTGGGTCAAGCCGTCGGACGTGGCGATTTACGTCGAGCGCGGCGCGGCGGATATCGGGGTCGCGGGCAAGGATATTTTGCTCGAATACGAGCCCGACGTGTACGAGCTTTTAGACTTAAAGATCGGAAAATGCGATATGGCGGTGGCGGCGAAAGAGGGGTTTAAGGACGATCGGAACAGAACGCTCACGGTCGCGACGAAGTTTTCGAAGATCGCCAAGCGGTATTATTCCTCGCTCGGCAGGGATATCGATATCGTGCATCTGAACGGTTCGATCGAGTTAGCGCCTATTTTGGGGCTTTCCGACGTGATCGTGGATATCGTGGAAACGGGCGCGACTTTGAAGGCGAATAAGCTCGAAGTGGTCGAAAAATTTCAGCCGATCAGCGCAAGGCTGATCGCGAACAAGGCGAATTTCAAGTTCAAAAGCGAACGCATCGAAAAGGTGCGCGGGGAACTTTTTAAACTGACGGAGAATAACGTATGATCAAGATTATTAAGGATTTATCGGGGGAAAGGAAGGAAATTTTTTCGGCGGCAACGGAAAAGGCGGACGTTTCCTCGATCGTTTCGGGAATCCTCGAACGGGTGAAAAAAGAGGGGGATACAGCGCTTTTCGCGCTCACGGAGCAGTTCGATAAGGTCAGGCTTTCTTCTCTTAAAGTTTCGAAATCGGAGATCGACGAAGCCGTGCGCGCCGTCGAAAGCGAATTTTTGGAAGTGCTTGAAAAGGCGGCGGCAAATATCCGCTTTTTCCACGAAAAGCAAAAGCGCGAGGGCTTTGAAGTACGAGAGAATAACGGCGTGGTCGTGGGGCAAAAAATTATCCCCGTCGAACGGGCGGGGCTGTACGTTCCCGGCGGTACGGCGGCGTACCCTTCCACCGTGTTAATGGACGCGATCCCCGCAAAGATCGCGGGCGTTTCGAGAGTGGTAATGGTCACTCCGCCCGATAGGCAAGGCAAAGTTAATCCCGTGATTTTGGCGGCGGCGTATATCGCGGGCGTGGACGAAATTTATAAGGTCGGCGGGGCGCAGGCGATCGCGGCGCTCGCGTACGGCACGCAAAGCGTTCCTAAGGTGGACAAGATCGTAGGCCCCGGCAACGCGTTCGTCGCGGAGGCGAAAAAGCAGGTATTCGGCGAAGTTTCTATCGATATGATCGCAGGGCCGAGCGAAATTATGGTGATCGCCGACGAGAAAAACCGCGCCAAGGATATTGCGGCAGACCTTTTATCGCAAGCCGAGCACGACAAAATGGCAAGCGCGGTGCTCGTCACCGATTCCCTTGCGTTCGCGGAGGCGGTAGCCGAGGAGATCGAAAAGCAGATCCCGCTTTTGGAGCGTGCGGAGATCGCGCGGGTCTCTATCGATACCAACGGGAAAATTATCGTGACGGACGATTTAAGCGAAGCGGTCGAGGTCGCCAACGCGATCGCGCCCGAGCATTTGGAAATTTGCTTGGACGAGCCTTTTCAATACTTGGAAAAGATCAAACACGCGGGTTCGGTGTTCTTGGGTCGGTATTGCCCCGAAGCGCTCGGCGATTATTTTGCGGGCACGAACCACACGTTGCCCACGAGCGGTACGTCGCGGTTTTCAAGCCCCCTGTCCGTGGACGATTTCATAAAGAAAACGCAGTATATTTATTACGATAAAAACGCGCTCGCGCGCGTGTGTAAGGACGTGGAGTATTTCGCGAAGAAAGAGGGGTTGACCGCTCACGCGAAAAGCGCCGTGGTCAGATTCGAGGACGAAAATGAGTAAATTTTTAACGGAAAAATATCAAAAACTCAAACCGTATACCCCGGGCGAACAGCCCAAAGAACGGGAGTACGTGAAACTCAACACCAACGAATCGCCTTTCCCGCCGTCGGCACAGGCGATCGAGCGGGCAAAAGCGGAGGCGGAAAAGCTGATGCTCTATCCCGACCCCGAATGTAAGGAGCTTGCGGGCTTGCTTGCGGAAAAATGCGGCGTTTCGCCCGATCGGGTGATCCTGACGAACGGCTCGGACGAGGTGTTAAACTTCGCGTTTATGGCGTATTGCGACGAGCGCACCCCTGCGGTGTTCGCCGATATCACTTACGGGTTTTATAAGGTGTTTGCCGATCTGAACGGCGTGCCTTATCGGGAAATCCCTTTAAAAGAGGATTTTTCGCTTTGCGTGGACGAGTATATGACCGCGGACGGGACGGTGTTTATCGCCAACCCCAACGCGCCGACGGGGCTTGCGCTGCCGCGTGCGGAGATCGAAAAACTCGTCGCGGCGAACCCTTCGCGGGTGGTGGTCGTGGACGAGGCGTACGTGGATTTCGGCGGGGAGAGCTGTATTCCTTTGACGGAAAAATACGAGAATCTGCTCGTAGTACAGACCTTTTCCAAATCCCGCTCGATGGCGGGCGCGCGGCTGGGCTTTGGCGTGGGCTCTCCCGCGCTGATCGAGGACTTAACCCGCGTGCGCTATTCCACCAACCCCTATAACGTGAATAAAATGACGATGGCGGCGGGGCTAGGCGCGCTTTCGGATGAGGAATATTTCAAGGGAAATTGCCGAAAGATCGTGGAAAACAGGGCGTGGACGGCGGCGGAGCTTACGAAGCTCGGCTTTGCGCTGACCGACTCGAAAACCAACTTTTTATTTGCAAAGCACGAAAAACTCGGCGGAGAGGAGCTTTATCAAGAGCTCAAAGCGCGCGGCGTGCTCGTACGGCATTTTTCTTCCGAACGGATCAAGGAGTATAACCGTATCACGGTCGGGAGCAGAAAACAGATGGAAATTTTGATCGATACGATAAAAACTATTTTGGAGGAACGAAAATGAGAACGGCAAAAATCGAAAGGAACACCAAGGAAACGCAGATCGAGCTTTTCCTCGCGGTAGACGGCAAGGGGGAATCGACGATCGACAGCGGTTGCGCTTTCCTCGATCATATGTTGACGCTGTTTGCAAAACACGGAAAATTCGATTTAAACGTGCGTTGCAACGGGGATAAGGACGTGGATTTCCACCACACCACGGAGGATATCGCGATCTGTTTGGGGCAAGCGTTCAAACAGGCGCTCGGCGAAAAGAAAGGTATTTGCCGTTACGGCGATACCGTCCTTCCGATGGATGAAGCGTTGGTGCTTTCGGCGGTGGATATTTCGGGCAGGAGCTTTCTCGTATGCGAGCTGGATATCAAAGCGGATAAGGTCGGAAGCTTCGACACCGAGCTCGTAGACGAATTCTGGTTCGCGTTCGCGAACAATTTAGGGTGCAATCTGCATATCCGTCAGTTTTCGGGCTCGAACGCGCATCACATTATCGAAGCGACGTTTAAATCGGTCGCGCGGAGTATGCGCAAGGCGGTTAGTATCGACGAAAAATTCGCAGGGGATATCCCGTCCACCAAAGGAGTGCTTTAATGATCGCGATCGTAGACTACGGCGTGGGGAATTTGTTTTCTTTGCAAAGCTCGTTCAAAGCCATCGGCGCGGAAGCGATCGCGACGGGCGACGCGGAAACGATCAAGCGCGCGGAGCGCATCGTTCTGCCGGGGGTCGGCGCGTTCGGCGACGCCGCGGAAAAGCTCTTTTCCTCGGGGCTTGCGGAAGTGGTGATCGAGCAGGCGAAAAAAGGCGTGCCCGTGCTCGGGATCTGCCTTGGAATGCAGCTTTTGTTCGAAAAGAGCTTCGAATACGGCGAGCATAAAGGATTGGGGCTGATCAAGGGCGAAATACGCCCGATTTCGGACGTTATCCCTTCGGACTATAAAATCCCTCATATCGGCTGGAACGGCTTAAATTTCGGCAAAAGAAAGAACGAATTGTTCGAATATTTGAACGAGGGCGATTGCGTGTATTTCGTCCATTCATTCTACGGCGCGAATTGCGAGGATAGCGTGATCGCGACGGCGGAATACGGCGCGGAGCTGACCGCGGCGGTGGCAAAAGGCAACGTGTACGGCTGTCAGTTCCATCCCGAAAAGAGCGGGGAAGTGGGCTTGAAAATTTTGCGCGCGTTCGCGAAGATCGGGGGGCAGGTATGAGAATATTTCCCGCAATAGACTTATTCGAAGGAAAAGCGGTCCGCCTTTTCAAAGGCGATTACAATCAAATGACGGTGTATAGCGACAATCCCGTAGAGATCGCGCTGGACTTTCAAGCGCAGGGCGCGACCTGTATGCACCTCGTAGACTTAGAGGGCGCGAAAAGCGGCGACACGCCGAATATCCAAACGGTGAAAAAGCTCGTCGGCGTAGGCGGAATGGAAGTGGAGGTCGGAGGCGGGATACGCAATCTTGCTACGATCGAAAAATATCTTTCCGCGGGCGTGGATCGTGTGATCCTCGGTACGGCGGCGGTCACCGACGAGGCGTTTTTGCTCGAAGCCCTTCGAAAATACGGCGAAAAGATCGCCGTCGGCGTGGATATCAAGGACGGAAAGGTTGCGATCAAGGGCTGGACGGAAAAATCGGATAAAGACGCGTTCGCCTTTTGTACGGAGCTCGAAGAAAAGGGCGTGAAAACGATAATCTGTACGGATATTTCCAAAGACGGCGCGATGCAGGGCACGAACCACGAACTGTATAAAAAACTCAGCGAAGAGCTTAAAATCAACGTGATCGCTTCGGGGGGCGTGTCCTCGATCGAGGACGTGAAAAAGCTCGCCGCGCTCCGTCTTTACGGCGCGATCGTAGGCAAGGCGTATTATACGAAAGCGATTTCCCTAAAAGAAGCGATCGAGGTGGCGAAATGATTACGAAAAGAATTATCCCCTGCTTAGACGTAAAGAACGGCAGGGTGGTCAAGGGCGTTAATTTCCAAGGACTTGCGGACGTGTCCTCGCCCGTGGAACTTGGAAAATATTATTCGGATAACGGTGCGGACGAGCTGGTGTTCTACGACATCACCGCCTCCGCGGAGGGGCGCGCGCTGTTCACGGATATTTTGCGGGAGGTCGCGAGTACGATCTTTATCCCGCTCACCGTCGGCGGCGGGATCAATACGCTAAACGACTTCGACCGCGTGTTAAAATGCGGCGCGGATAAAGTGAGCGTGAACTCGGGCGCGATCAAAACCCCTTCGCTGATCTACGAGGCGGCAAAGCGCTACGGCGATCAATGCGTGGTGTTTTCGGTGGATTGTAAAAGGGTAAACGGGCAGTTCCGCGTGTTTGCCAAAGGCGGCAGAGAGGATACGGGAATGGACGCGCTCGAATGGATCAAACGGGGCGTGGACAACGGCGCGGGCGAGATCGTTTTGAACTCGATCGACACCGACGGCGTGAAGGGCGGCTTCGATCTTACTATGCTTGAAGCGGTGTGCGAGATCGTTTCCGTACCCGTGATCGCTTCGGGCGGCGCGGGGAGCGCGGCGCATTTTGTGGAGCTTTTCAAAACGCTTCCCAAGGTGGACGCGGGGTTGGCGGCTTCCATTTTCCATTTCGGCGAAGTGAAGATCAGCGAGCTGAAAAAATTGCTCGCGGAAAACGGGATAAACGTGAGGAGATAAATTATGTGTCAACTTAACGTTTATTGCGTGCCCAAAACGGTCGAAAAAGAAAAGGTTTTAGCCCTTATGGAGAAATATATGGGGTGTCAAGTCGCCGAACGTATCGACGAGGAGAATCTTATCCCCGCGCTTCAAGACGGGTATTCCTTTTATATAAGCGGCGGAATGAGATGCAACTGCGATTCGTTGCCTTGTCAATTTCAAAGCGAGGACGCTTCCCTTTCCTATCGCGAGAATTGGCAAAAGATTTTGAACGGGCAAAGAGAGAGCCTGAACCGTCTTAAAGAGTTTATGGAAGAGAAGGAGTACCCGCAAAAGAAAAAAGCGTTCGATAAGCTTTATAAACGGTATTCCGAAGAAATGCGCGCGGCTTTTGAAGGGGTACGCAAATTTGAAATACAAAAATCGGAGGAGATTATGGGCGATTCGAATCTTTCCGAGGAAGAAAAAAGCCGAAAAATGCACGAAGAGGTGTATCCCGAAGTCGAACGCAGGTTGAAGGGCAGCGAAGAAGACCCTCGCGTTAAAAATTATTACGCGTTTTTGGAAGAAAACCGCACGATGTGGGAAACGTACGCGCTGACCAAAAAGCGCGCGAAGAAAAAGACGGGGAAAGCCGCTTCGGTTGACGGCGATGAAACGGTGGAAATCCCTTTTCCGTCTTTGTGTATTTACGACATGATAGACGATCTGGAAAACGATAGGAGAGAACAAGCAGGGGAAAACGAATATGCGGGGCTGACGGCTTTTATCAAAGAAATCCTCTCCCTTGCGCCCGAAATAAAATTATTTTCCTATTGGCAAACCGGCGAACCCGTGGAAGTCAAAGCAAAACAAACGGTTGCGCTTGAACGTTTGACTATCGAGAAAATAGTCCATTTAAAATACGGCGAAGTATTGACCGTAACAAAATAAAAAAGAGGTGATACTATGTTGAAGATTGAAGAATTGAAATTTGACGAAAAGGGGCTTATTCCCGCGATCGTGGTAGACGCGGTGAGCAAAAAAGTGCTCATGCTCGCGTATATGAATAAGGAAAGCCTCGCGCTTTCTATGGAAAAGGGGCTTACCTGTTTTTGGAGCAGATCGAGAAAGGAGCTTTGGCTGAAAGGCGAAACGAGCGGGAACTATCAGCATATCGTTTCCATCACGGCGGATTGCGATAAAGACGCGCTCGTGGTGACGGTGGAAAAGGACGGGCCCGCGTGCCACACGGGCGAGGAGAGCTGTTTTTTCAATCCCGTGTACGAGAGCGAGGAACGGCAAGAATTTTCGCTTGCGGGACTCGTCGAGCTGATCGAGGGCAGAAAAAAGGAAAAGAAAGAAGGCTCGTACACGACCTATCTTTTCGAAAAGGGGATCGACAAGATCTTGAAAAAGGTGGGTGAGGAGAGCACGGAAGTGATCATCGCCGCAAAAGCGGACGACAAAAAGGAAACCGTCTACGAGATCGCCGACCTTGCCTATCACACCCTCGTTTTAATGATTCAAATGGGGATATCGCTCGAAGATATCCACAAAGAGCTTGCTTCCCGTCACGTGATCGATAAAAAGGTGAAGCAGGAAAAAATGACGAAATAAAAACTTCGGTTTATTGTTTTCCGTCATTGCGACCGGAACGACGGGGAGCGTTTTGCGGCAATCCCTAATTACGCAGTCCGTAACGTCCTTGGGATTGCTTCACCCTGTCGGGTTCGCAATGACACGGTACACCAACCAGTCATTGCGACCCCGTGCGACGGGGAGCGTTTTGCGGCAATCCCTAATTACGCAGTTCGTAAAGTCCTTGGGATTGCTTCATCGTTTTACTCCTCGCGACGACACGGCTCGCCGCCGTCGCGCTTTTTGTATTTTTTACGCGCAAAATCCAAATTTTTGTAAATTTTATCAAAAAAATTTCTTAACTATGGTTTATTTTTGTTGACAAGGTCATAAAATGGTGATATAATAACCTTGCAAAATTTAATCAAGGTTTATTTTTTCACTTAAAAAATTAACCAAGGTTAAGAAAATTGAGTAAAATAGAGTAGAGAAAATTAAAAAATCGGTACGGAGGTTGTAAAAGATGCCTGTAAGAATGGCGCCTGTGGGCGAAGAAGTAGAGATCAAACGGGTTTCGGCAAACGAAAAGGTAAAGCGACACCTTGAAAATCTGGGGCTTGCGATAGGGCAGAAGGTCACGCTGGTCGCCTCGCAAGGCGGGTCGGTGATCTTAAAGGTCAAGGAAGGGCGGATCGCTCTCGATCCGCAGATGGCGGCGGGACTTTTCGTTGCGTAAGTATACATAATTCAGTCAAATAAATTCTCAAAACAGAGAAAAAGAGAAAAGGAGAAAAGGAGAAAACTATGAACAAACTTTTATCGGAACTTAGCGTCGGCGAAAGCGGCACGATCGTGAAAGTTGCGGGTGAAGGCGCGGTTCGTCGCAGACTGTTCGATATGGGCGTAACGCCCGGGGCAGACGTGTTTTTGCGTAAAAAAGCGCCTCTTGGCGATCCGCTCGAACTCACGATCCGCGGCTACGAGCTCACCCTTCGAAAGGCGGAAGCCGCTTGCGTAACTATGGAGGTGAAGGAATGAAACGATTTGCCTTAGCGGGGAATCCCAACTGCGGGAAAACCACGCTGTTTAATTGTCTGACGGGCTCTACCGCCCACGTCGGCAACTGGCCCGGCGTAACGGTGGATAAGCGCGAGGGTACTTATAAAAAATGCCCCGAGCCCATTTCGATCGTAGACCTTCCCGGTATCTACTCTCTCTCGCCGTACACGCCTGAGGAAGTCATTTCCCGTAACTACGTGCTCGACGAAAAACCCGATTGCGTCATCAATATCGTAGACGCGACCAACCTCGAAAGAAACCTGTATTTGACCACGCAGCTTTTGGAAATCGACGTGCCCGTCGTGATCGCGCTCAATATGATCGACCTCGTGAATAAGCAGGGCGACAAGATCGACGAAAAGGAACTCGAAAAACGCTTAGGCGTTCCCGTCGTAAAGATCTCCGCGCTTAAAAAAGAAGGTCTCAGCGAGTTGATGAACCGCGCTTACGACGCGACCAAGACCCCCAGAAAGGGCAAGACCGTGCTGGAAGAATGTAACCTTTCGCACCTTATCGGCGACGTTCGTATCGCGCTCGAAGGGCAGGGCGTTGAAAATCCGTTATTCCACGCGATCAAGCTCGTGGAATGTGACGAGCTCGAAGTGAAAATGCACCCCAAGACCTTGAAAATGGTCGAAGAATTTAAGAACACCTTTAAAGACGACGTGTTCGGCGGGGACTTCGAAGCTCTCGTCGCGGACGCGAGATATAAGTACATATCTAAAAATTATTCGTCCTTGCTCACCAAAAAGGCAAAAGGCGTAAAACTTTCCAAATCGGATAAAGCGGACAGAGTTCTCACGAACAAATGGGCGGGTATTCCTATCTTCCTCGTGATCTTGTTTGCGATCTTCCACCTGACCTTCTCGGAGGATTTCTTGTGGATCGGCAGTATTTTCTCTCTTCCTACCCTTGAAGATATCGGGCTTGCGGAAAACTTTGGCACTTCGCTTTTGGCTTGCGTTTACGACGGCGCAATATTCTCCCCCGGCGTGATCCTATTTAATTTGATGGATCTTTTGACTTCGACGGTATTCGGCTGGATCGTCGCGGGCGTGAAAGCGCTCGGCGCGGCGGACTGGGCGATCGGACTCGTGGAAGAAGGTATCCTCGGCGGTCTCGGCGGCGTTTTGAGCTTCGTGCCTCAGATCGTATTCTTGCTGTTGCTTCTCTCCATTTTGGAAGATTCGGGCTATATGGCGCGCGTAGCGTTCATTCTGGACAGAATTTTCCGTCGTTTCGGCGTATCGGGCAGAGCGTTCATCCCTATGATTATGGGCTTCGGTTGCTCGATCCCCGCAATGATCAATACCCGTACGCTTGCCGATAAGAGAGAACGTACCTTAACGATCAGAGCCATTCCTTTCTTTACCTGCGGTGCGAAGCTTCCCATTCTTGCGGCGGTTTCGGGCGCGATCGTAATGGCGTTCGGCGTCGGTAACGCCGATCTGATCACCTATTCTATGTACGTGATCGGGTTAGTGATCGCGGTAGTCACGATCATCTTGATGCGTTCGACGACTCAACGCGGCGATATCGCTCCCTTCATTATGGAGCTTCCCGCTTACCATATGCCCAGCGGTAAAGGTCTTATGGTCCACCTTTGGGATAAGACGAAGCATTACGTAAAGAAAGTATTCACGATCATTCTCGCTTCGACCATTTTGATCTGGTTCTTGTCGAACTTCGGTTGGAACTGGAAGATGGTAGACATCAACGAATCCATTTTGGCTTCCATCGGTCAATTCGTACAGCCTCTGTTCACGCCTATGGGCTTCGGCAGTCAGCTTGCGGGGCTTGGTTGGGTGTTCGCCGTGGCGGCGGTTATGGGTCTTATCGCGAAGGAAAACGTTATCGCGGCGTTCCTTACCATCGCGGGCGTTATTCTCTCCCTCGTGGAATCGGGCGCTTTGACCCTCGTCAACCCCGACGTTATGAGCGCAGAAGTCCTTGCGGAATTGCAAGCTCTCATCAAGTCTGGAGAATTCGGTGAGGACGGCTACGAAGTCGTGGCAATGATCGCGGCAACGGGCATTACTTGGCAGGGTCTTATCGCGTTCATCGTGTTCAATATGAGCACTATTCCTTGCTTTGCCGCGGTAGCGACGGCGAGAGGCGAGCTCGGTAAAGGCAAGAACACTTGGTTCACCCTTCTGTTCTGGATCTTGACTTCCTGCCTTGCGGCTTCGATCACCTACACCGTGCTTTCGTGGTGGTGGACGACGTTTATCTGGGTAGCGGTAGCGGCGGCGGTGATCGCGGCGATCGTGATCTGGAATAAAAAAGCAAAAAAAGTAAAGGCGTAAATTAGCCTTTCTCAGGAGATAACGAAATGATTATCAATATCCTTATCGGAGTCGGCGCGGCGGCGATCGTCGTCGGAGTCGTGATCAGTACCTATTTGAAGCGTAAGCGCGGTGAAACGGGTTGTTCCTGCGGGGACTGTTCGGGTTGCAGCGGTTGCGGACACAAGACCGAGGAAAAACCGCAGGAAGAGGAAAAAACCTGTTGTTGCGGCTGTCATTCGGAAACTCCTACGGAAGAAAACTAACTTTGCTCACACGATTATCGATTTTTTAATAACTCTATTTTCATTGCGGAAAAAGCGAACCGAATAGGTTTGCTTTTTTCCGTTTAAGGCGTTTCGCCGTTTGATTTTTGAAAGAAGTTGTGTTATAATAGGAATAGTCAAGAAGTCCAGAAACTTAGTTTCTGGTGGGGTGCAGGGGCAACGCCCCGCGTTCTCGGACTCATAAAAGCAAAACGAAGTTTTGCGCCTTTCGCCGTGAGGCGATCACGCGGCTTTGCCGCGGAGACGAAAAGCTTACGCTTTTCTTAAAGGGGTCCTATTATGGAGGGGCGTTGCCCCTTCCAACCCCACGAGGAACTGATTTCCTCGACTTCCTATCTCGTTTGCCTTATCACAGAAAATCACTAAAAGGAAGAAATTTTTATGACCGAACTTGAAAAAATGCTCGCGGGGAAGATCTATAATCCGAGTGACCCCGAACTCGCCCGTTTGCGCCTCGCCGCGCATAAACTCTGCGTGGACTATAATAAAACTTACGAGGACCAAACCAAAAAGCGGGAAAAGATACTCAAAAAACTCCTGCCGAATATCGGCGCGGATACCTACCTGCAAGGACCTTTGCAGTTCGATTACGGCGTATTTACCACGATGGGAAAACGGTGCTACGCGAACTTTAATCTGACCGTTTTGGACTGTTGCCCCGTCACGATCGGAAACGACGTGTTTTTCGGCCCGAATTGCTCGTTAATGACCCCCGTCCACCCACTTTTGCCCGAAGAACGCAAGATCAAATATAGAGCGGACGGGAGCGCGTACGACGAAGAATACGCCAAACCCATCACGATCGGCGACGGCTGTTGGTTTGCCTCGGGCGTGATCGTATGCGGCGGCGTTACGATCGGGAAAGGGTGCGTGATCGGCGCGGGGAGCGTGGTCACGCGGGATATTCCCGACGGCGTGTTTGCGGCGGGTAATCCCTGTCGGGTGATCCGAAAGATCACGCCCGAAGATTCCGTGCTTTTGAAAAAAGAATTATGGTAGTATGAGGATACAATGAAAGAAATAAGAAGATTTTTTTCGTATTACAAACCGCATAGAAAACTGTTCGTGGTAGACCTGATCTGCTCGTTTTTGATCTCCGTTTGCAATATGTTCTACCCGATGATCGCGCGGAATATAATGAACGACTACGTACCCAATCAAAATTTACGTTTTTTGATCGTTTGGGCGGTCGTTTTAGCGGCGATCTACGCGCTTAAATGCGTCTTGACTTATATCGTAGGGTATTGGGGACACGTTCTCGGCGTACGTATCCAAGGGGATATGCGCAGGGACTTATTCCGCCATATCGAAACGCAGCCCTTTTCTTTCTTCGACGAGAATAAAACGGGTAACGTGATGTCGCGGATCGTCAACGATCTGTTCGAGGTGTCCGAACTTGCCCACCACGGCCCCGAGGACGGGTTCAATTCCTGTATTTCCATCGTCGGCGCGCTCGTGATGCTCGCCCTGATCAACCCTTGGCTGTCGCTGATCGTGCTTTGTTATATCCCGTTTATGATCTTTTTTGCGGTAAAGGCTCGTTCTCGAATGAACAGGGCGTTCTCGGAATCGAGAAAAAAGGTCGCCGCGCTCAACGCGGAGATCGAGTCGTCCGTTTCGGGCGTTCGGGTCACCAAAGCGTATAACGCCGAAGCGACGGAAACGGAAAAATTCGACGACGTGAACGGCAAATTCAAAGCCGCGCGGTCGGAGTCTTATAAAGCGATGGGCTTTTTTCAAGGGGGTATGTCCGCGTTTAACGACTTTTTATACCTCCTCGCGCTCGTTTCGGGCGGGTTGCTTTTCTTCTATCGAGTGATCACCGCCCCCGATTTTACCGCGTATATTCTCTATATCACGATGCTCTTAACGCCGCTTCGTACCCTCGTCACCCTCTTTGAGCAGATACAAGACGGTATGACGGGTTTTAAACGTTTTTGCGAGCTGATGGACTTGCCTTCCGAATACGAGCCCGAATCCCCCGTAGAGACTTCGCTCGACGGCGATATCGTCTTTGACAACGTCACGTTCGGTTATAAAAACACGGGCGGCGCGGATACGGAAGTGTTGCGCGGGATATCTTTTAGCGTCAAAAAGGGCAGAACGGTCGCCCTCGTCGGCTCGTCGGGCGGCGGGAAAACGACGATCTGTCATCTGCTCCCCCGATTTTATCTCCGCGACGGCGGGGTGATCTCCGTCGGCGGTACGGATATCAACGCCGTTTCGTCCTCGCTTTTAAGAAGCAAGATCGCGGTGGTCGCGCAGGACGTGTTCCTCTTTTCGGGGAGCGTACGCGACAATATTTTATACGGTTCGCCCGATAAATCGGAAGCGGAAATGATCCTCGCGGCAAAGCGTGCGAATATCCACGACTACGTGACGACCCTTCCCGACGGTTACGACACGGAAGTAGGGGAGCGCGGCGTGAAGCTCTCGGGCGGGCAAAAACAGCGTATTGCGATCGCCCGCGCGTTTTTGAAAAACCCGCCTATCCTCGTTTTGGACGAAGCGACGAGCGCGCTCGACAATATGACGGAAATGCAGGTACAAGCTTCGCTCGCCGAGCTTTCCAAGGGCAGAACGACCCTCGTGGTCGCGCATAGACTCTCGACGGTCAAAAACGCCGACGAGATCCTCGTCGTCACGGCGGGCGAGATCACCGAGCGCGGCACGCACGACGAACTCGTTGCGCAAGGCGGCACGTACGCGGAACTCTATCGCTATCAGTTCAAGGAATAAAGTAGGTAACGAAAAGCCCCGAGCGAAGCTTCGCTCGGGGCTTTTCCTATGTTTTCGATTATTGAAAGAAGAAATAAAAGATTCCGTAGAGTAGCGCCAGATGCGCGGGATAGAAAATATAAAAGAAATATTTCATTTTCCATTTGCCTTTTTGTCCGTTATATAACAGCAAAAAGGGAATCGCCAAAAACGCGTACCATTGAAGCGCGGGAAAATACGAGGTTTCCACCAGTAAAAAAAGACAGGGTACGATACACAACACGCGTGCGGGTAAACAGTCGGCTTTTTGCAAAAGGGACGGGGCAGGTATAGAACGAACGTCCAAAAGGCTCGCAAATACGGGCGTCATCACGCCCCAGAATCCGTAGTCTAATTCCGTATAAGAGCAAAGCAGATAGCAAAGCGAGATCCCGCCGAGAAACGCCGCGCCGAACAGGGCGGTTTTCCAAGCTTTGTCGTTTTCGAACAGGGCTTTTTTAAACGCTTGCAGGGCGTAGATCAAAATTACGGACAAAGAGAAGGTGACGAGCACG
This sequence comes from Clostridia bacterium, assembly GCA_017471945.1. Taxonomy (GTDB): domain Bacteria; phylum Bacillota; class Clostridia; order Christensenellales; family Borkfalkiaceae; genus Scatosoma. Next base: position 17,715 of record JAFURH010000060.1, read on the forward strand.
GACGCCATTTGATTGCTCGGCACGGCGATCCGCACGACGATCTCGCAAACGATCGCAAGCCCCGCGAGAACGGAAAAATGCTTCGCTTTGTTTTTGGTATACCGACAGCCCTCCGCGATAAAGAACGCGAAAACGGGAAAGGACAATCGCCCGATCTTTCGCAGAATAAAATGCGAAGTCGGGTAGAAGATCGCCCCGATATGGTCGATCGCCATTAAAACGGCGGCGAGGATCTTCAACGCGTTCCCGCTGAAAATTCGGCATTTTTGCAACGCGGAAAAACTCATTGTTCCTCCCCCGTGGTGGGCGATTCGCCGTCTTGGAGCTCTTTTTTATTGGATTTTTTGCGTTTTTTCGCCTCTTTCAAAGCTGCTTTCTTATCGACCTTTTCTTGCTTTTTGCGCTCTCGCTGCTCGCTGACCTTTTTTTCGAGGTATACTCGCGCCTTGGATTTTTCCTTTTCGGGCTCGATTTCCTTGCCCGTCATTTTCTTAAAGAAATTCCCGACCGTGCGCACGGGCTTGGTGACGTTTTCGATGTCCGCTTCCAGCCCCGCGATCACGAG
>JAFURH010000061.1 GCA_017471945.1 Clostridia bacterium
GGCGGCAAGAGCCTCGGCGAAACCTTATTAACGCCGACGAAGATCTACGTCAAGCCTATGCTTGCGTTGTTTGAACAAATTACGGTCAAAGGCGTTTCGCATATCACGGGCGGCGGCTTCTACGAAAATATTCCCAGAAGTATCCCCAAGGGCTTGGGCGCGAAGATCGAAAAGAAGAACGTGCGCGTGTTGCCGATTTTCAACCTTCTCCAAAAGGTCGGCAATATCCCCGAAAGAGATATGTATAATACGTATAATATGGGCGTAGGTATGAGCGTAGTCGTCGCCAAAGAGGACGCGGCGAAGGCGCTTGAAATCCTCAAAGCCAACGGCGAGGACGCGTATATCCTCGGCGAGATCGTAAAATCCGACGAGGGCGTCGTTTTATGTTAAAGAAAATAGCCGTGTTCGCCTCGGGCGGGGGGACGGATTTTCAGTCCGTGATCGACGCGAACGAAAAAGAGCGTTTTTGCGAGATCAAATACCTGGTAGCCTCAAAACCTCAGATCGGCGCGATCGAGCGGGCGAAAAAGGCAGGAATAGAACCCCTCGTTTACGAAAAGGAAAAATTCCAAAGTAAGGCGGCTTTTTACGAGTTCTTAATGGAAACCTTCCGCCGCGAGGGGATCGAGTATATCGTCCTTGCGGGCTGGCTTTTGATCATTCCCGCCGATTTCATTGAAAGCTTCGAGGATAAAATTATCAATATCCACCCGTCCTTGATCCCGTCCTTTTGCGGCGCGGGATTTTACGGCTTAAAGGTACATACGGCGGCGATCGAATACGGCGTGAAGGTGAGCGGGGCGACGGTGCATTTCGTGTCCGCGGAAGTGGACGGCGGGGCGATTATCGCGCAACGCGCCGTACCCGTTTTGGACGGCGATACTCCCGAAACGTTGCAGGCGAGGATTTTAAAGGAAGAACACGAACTGTTGCCCTTCTGCGTGAAAAAGCTTTGCGAAGGGAAGGTCGTGAAAAACGGACGAACGGTCACGGTTTTAGAGTAAATACATAAAAAAGGAACGAAGAAAATGAACGTATTGGTTATCGGAAACGGCGGGAGAGAACACGCCGTGGTGCAGGCGCTGAAAAAGTCGCCGAAGGTGGAGAAAATCTACGCAATGAAAGGCAACGCGGGGATCGGCGAAATTGCCGAGCTCGTAAACGTCGATTATTGCGATATCAAAGCGGTGGGCGATTGGGTGGATAATCACCCCGAAATCGACTATACGGTCGTTGCGCCCGACGATCCGCTTGCTTTGGGGCTCGTGGACGAGCTGGAAAGCCGCGGACACCGCGCGTTCGGACCGAGAAAGAACGCGGCGATTATCGAAGCGAGTAAGGCGTTTTCCAAAAACCTTATGAAAAAATATAATATCCCGACGGCGGCGTACGAGATTTTCGATAGCTTCGAAGCGGCGGAAGCGTACGTGAAAACCTGCGATATTCCCGTCGTATTGAAGGCAGACGGGCTTGCGCTCGGGAAGGGCGTTTTGATTTGCACGACTCGCGAAGAAGCGCTTGCGGGCGTAAAAGAAATGATGCTCGATAAAAAATTCGGTTCGGCGGGGAATAAAATCGTCGTGGAAGAATTTTTGGAAGGGCCTGAGGTTTCTTGCCTCGCCTTCACTGACGGCAAAACGATCGTGCCGATGATCACGAGCTGCGATCATAAGCGCGCAAAGGATAACGACGAGGGATTGAACACGGGCGGTATGGGAACGTTTTCCCCCGCGCCTTTCTTCGGCGAAAAGACGGCGAAAGAGGTAATGGAAAAGATAATGCAGCCTACCGTGTCCGCGATGAACGCCGAAGGCAGACCCTTTAAAGGCGTGCTCTATTTCGGGCTTATGAAGACGAAAAAAGGTATGAAAGTGATCGAATACAACGCCCGTTTCGGCGATCCCGAAACGCAGGTCGTTCTGCCGATGCTCAAAACCGACTTAATGGAAATTTTCGAGGCGGTCACCGACGAAAGATTGAGCGAAGTCAAAGTCGAATGGGAAGAAGGCGCGTGCGTATGCGTGGTGCTTGCGAGCGGCGGCTACCCCGAAGCTTACGAAAAGGGCAAGGCGATCACGATCGGCGATTTGGACGAGGATTGCGTTTTGTGTCACGCAGGTACGGCGATCAAGGACGGCAAGCTCGTGACGAGCGGCGGCAGAGTGCTCGGCGTTTGCGCCAAGGGTAAGGATATCGAGGAAGCGCGGCAAAAAGCGTATAAAAACGCGGAAAAGATTTCGTTCGAGGGTATGTATTATCGCAAGGATATCGGGATCAAATACCGCGACGTAGAGAGAGAATAAAGAACGAGGAACATAGAATGATTTACAGAATTTTCGTAGAAAAGAAAGACAACGTACAGGCAAGAAAAGAGGCGGGGGACGTCAAGACCCTGCTCAATATCAACGCGGAGGATTTTCGCATTATTCTCCGTTACGACGTGGAGGGGATCACGGAAGAAGAGCTTAAAGCGGCTTTGGGCACGATCTTTTCCGAACCGCCCGTCGATAACGTGTATTTGGAAGAATATCCGATGCCCGAAGGCTATAAGGCGTTTGCCACGAGCTATTTGACGGGGCAATACGACCAGCGCGCGGACAGCGCGGCACAGTGCGTACAGCTTTTAACGCAAAAAGCCCGCCCGCTCGTAAAGTGCGCGCGAATTTACGCTGTGAAAGGGGTGACGGATTCCGAACTCGACGCGATCAAAAAGCACGTGATCAACCCCGTGGAAAGCGAAGAGATCGGCTTTGAAAAACCCGAAACCCTCGTTCGCGAAGCGGTTGCGGGCGCACCCGTGGAAGAAGTGGCGGGCTTTATCGAAAAGAGCGACGAGGAGATCGCGGCGTATCATAAATCCGTCGGCTTTGCGATGAGCGTAGCCGATCTTGCGTTCGTGCGCGATTATTTCAAATCGGAAAAGCGTAACCCGACGGAAACCGAGCTCAAAGTGATCGACACGTATTGGTCGGATCATTGCCGTCACACGACCTTCTCGACCGAGCTTACCAAGGTCGTCGTCAACTCCGAAAACAAATCTATCGAAAAGGCGTATCATTTATACGAAGATTTATATCAAGAACTTAACGGCGCGCGCCCCGATAAATATCCCTGTTTGATGGACCTTGCTACGATCGCGGCGAAGAAGCTGAAAATGGACGGCAAGCTCGA
>JAFURH010000007.1 GCA_017471945.1 Clostridia bacterium
GAGGTCAAGCAAATGAGAGCAATTTTCAAAGGATTAGGCAAAGCTATAAGAGTGGTATTAGGCGTAGGATTGATTGCTGCGAATATCGTTTTGGACGGCGTTGGACTTATTCTCGGCGCAATTACGAAGCAGTAGTATCAATACGATTGACAAAGACAATTAAATATGCTATACTTTCCATAATGAAACTTTGAGAGGTGGAGTTATGGAAAGGAAAGCAAATACCCCGATGCGCGAAACGAGGCGTAGATATGAGGAAAAGCATAAAGAAGAACGGAAAGCGGCGAATAAAGTATTCGGTACGAGCATTCCGAGAAAGGCTTGCGAGGAAATAGACGACTTTTTGAAAGCTCATAATATTTCTAAGGTGGATTTGATTTATGCGGGATATGAAGCGTTAAAGCAGAATATCCAAAAATAATCTACATTAAAACCAAGCGGAGAGCGCATCGAAACACGGTGCGTTCTCTTTTTATTTCGAAAAAGGAGGAGAAAGCATTATTGAAAGGAAAAGATAAAGGGATAATCTTATTTGAAAAATATCCTGATATTGTTGGGGTTCAGCAATTAATGGAAATGCTGCAAATAGGTCAAGTTCTTGCTTATAAATTGGTTAAAAGCGGTGAGATACAATCACGTAAAATAGGCAGAGAATATAAAATCCCGAAACAAAGCGTAGTGGAATATATATTAAAAGAAACGGAGGATAAAAAGGACTAAAAATAAAAAGATTGCTATCTCTACGGAACCGAAGGCTAGGAGTTCGAACCTCTTACGGTGCACCAGGAAACAGCCCGCGGCAATTTGCCGCGGGCTGTTTCCGTTTGTTCATAGCAATCAAATCAATTACGAAATTCGGGGGAAAGCCCGGACGAGGGCTCGCCGTCGATCGTGGTGTTTTCAATGCCGAACGTGAAGCTCGCCGTCAACGTATCCGCTTCGTACAGCCCGTCAATGCCTTCTGCCGACCCTACGTTATCCCAAGGCTCGCAGTTCGTAACCGTGCAGTTTTTGATCGAAATACTCGTGTTGTCGGTCGAAAGAATATCGCCGATCGCCAAAGCGGGCTTCGTCGTTAAGCCTGTAAAACGGCAACCGTCGATTACAACGCTTTCTACGTCCGTGTTAAATTCTTCGTGTATCTTGATCGCGCGGTGACCCGTAAACGAGCAATTTTTAAAGGTCACGTTTCCCGCATACACCCAAGCCGCGTATTTATTGGAAACGGAAGAGATAAATTCACAATTTTCGAATACGGCGTTCGCGCCGTCTTTCAAAGCCACGCCGTCGTAGAGCTTGCAGTTTTCAAAACGCACGTTGCCGCCGAATTTCAAATATCCGCTCGGATACCCTTGCGAGGACAGAGAAGTATCGTCTTTAAGCGTGAGGTTTTTGAAAATCAAAGTCGCGTTTTGGGCGACCTGTAAAACGCTTCCGCCGCCGCCTTTGAATTCAAGGATCGCGCCGTCGTCGCCACCGTCGATCACGGCTTCTTCCAGCGTGCTTGAACCGAGCGTAACCGTGCCGCTTGCCGAGGTTTGTATTTTAGAGATCGTAGAAATACTGACCGTCACTTTTCCCGTTTTTCCTTCGAGCAGGGCGTTGATCGTCGTCACGCTCGTCGCCGTTTCGCCGTTCTGCTCCGTGCCCGTTTGCGGCTTTTCGGAATTTGACGAATCGTCGTCGCCGCAGGCGGTAAACAGGATCGCGCAGGAAAGAAGCGCAAGCGCAAGAGCTAAGAATTTTTTGAGCTTTTTCATAACGTAATTCTCCTTATATAGGGTGTTTATTTTTACCGAATCCGACCGAGAAGGTAATCGACGGATATATCCATAAACGTTGCGAGCGTTGCGAGATTGGGAACGCTTGGGAAACTAATGTCATTTAGCCATTTAAAAATACATTCGCCCGAAATATTTGCTTGCTCCACAAGACTGTATTGAGAGGTGTTTGTTTCCTTTAATAAAATACGAAATCTTTCGCCGAAAGAAGAAGTCGGCGCGGAGAACTCGCAAGAGGGCGCGTAATCCTTTAAACCTAACAATACGTCCGCAGAACAATTAAAAAATTCCAGCAAAGAGAGAAACCCTTGATAGCGGGGCAATCGTTCGCCGCGAAGATATCGCGTAATATTCGAACGATCGGTTTTTAAGATTTTCGCCAAGGCGGGCGAGTTTAAATTTCTTTCTTCCATAAGCGCTGAAAGGTTTTCAGCAAATTTCGACATAATTTCCATAATAATCGTTTGCGTTTATTTTTACCGAATCCGACCGAGAACAAAGTCAACGGAACAATCGAACGCTTGCGCTAATTTGACTAAACTATCAACATAAGGAACGGAAATTCCTTTAAGCCATTTATTGTAGTCGTCGTAGGATAATTGCGTTTTCTTGTGAAGCTTGTATTGTGTAAAATTAAACAATTGCAATAATTCGCGAAAGCGTTCGTGGAAAGGCGGTGCAGGGTGAAAGACAAGGCTTTCGGGTGGAAAATCTACTAAGCCTACTAAAAAATCTGCCGAGCAATTCAAAACGTCAAGCATTTTAATAAAATTATCAAAAGTGGGTAAACGAACGCCTTGCATATAACGAGTAATTGTATTGCGATTTACGCCTACTTGTTTGGCGAAATCAGCAGCTTTAAAATTTTTTTCGAACATTACTTCTTTAAGCCGTTCAGACAGTTTCGACATAATCTCCATAAAATAGTCTCCTTTCTACAAAATATTATCTTCGGAGTTGGCAGAAAACGCTTGCGCGGTCCCAACTCCGAGATGTATAATATAAGTACAGTCATTCAAGCGCTTAAAACTGTAACAAAATATTACGTAAAGGAGATTTTTATTTTATGAAAGAAAAAACTAAAACGAAAGAGCAAGAACAAGAAATTGTACGTTTAGAGTATAAGCTTGGGGCAAACGCGTTTTTGGATTTGATCGCCCCGCCCGTAAAAGAACTGCTTTTGGCTTCTTTTAAACGGGAGAGCAAAACTTCTATGTCGGTTCGTTTTACGAACGGGCAAACCTTTCGCATTTCGGTAGAAGAGGTGGTTTAAAAGAAGAACGCCGTCAAAGTAACTTCGACGACGTTTGAGGGTTGGGAGTTATAGTATACTATAATAAAAAAGAACCGACGGGGGAGATCCTGTCGGTTTTTGACTTAAAATAGGGAAAGGGCAAGGGATTGCCGCGCCTTCTGCGAAGGCTACACGCAGTTTCAATAAATGAAATTGATCTTGTCCGCGTTGTCGAGTTCGGGCGGGGGCGCGTCCGTGACGACTAAATCGTAATCGGATAAGGACGACGAACGGTACGTGCCGAACGAATCGAATTTGGTGTGGTCGATCAAAAGCACCCGCTTTTTACTGCGCCGAAACGCCACGCGCTTGAAGTCCGTTTGGTCGAGCGAGCGTTCGTATACGTCGATCCCGATAATCTCCGCGCCCGACGAGAGCATTAAATCAAAGGA
>JAFURH010000062.1 GCA_017471945.1 Clostridia bacterium
AACAATGGACCGTAATCCAAAGCGTACATAAATCCGATCGTCCCTAAAAAATATAAGAAGCCGTATAGAAGCGCATACCAAAACACCGAGCTTTCAAAAGAAAACGTCAGTCCGTAAAGGATTCCCCACCCAATCAGCGCCGCGACGGATAGGATAAAATTGAAAAGGGCGGAGGCGCATTTGATTTCGTTTGCCCGTTCGTTATATATTTTACAAACAATCGTTTGAGCCGTTCTGACGAACAGTAGTCCAAACATTAAAAGATACCATATCATAATTATTACACTTTTCAAAACATAGAGATTTGTTGCGTAGGGTCGTATTCGGCAAGGGGAGCGATATATGAAATGTCGTGTAAAGGAATATTTTCCCACGTGTTTACGCCGACGTTTAAAACGCCCGACTGAGATTTGGTGTGGATATATATGCCGCTATCCTTTTTACAACCGGTTTCATCGTAGCTTTCGTCTGCGATATAATTGGAGTGGTGATCGTAAAAAACGTTGTCGGTTATTGAGCAAGACGAAAGGTCCTTAACGTTGATTAGGTATAATACGCGGCTTTTGATATCTTTAAAAGTGTTTCCCGAAATCAATAAAGATCCGCTACAATTTAATCCAACCTGCAACGCATTATAGGCAATATTTTCGAATATGCAATTTTTTACGGTTAAATTTTCATAATCGGTCAATCGAATAGCCGTTTCTTTTGGACTCGTCAGATCTTTGAAAGCACAAGCGTCAAACGTGACGTCTTTAACTGGGGATTCAGAGAAAACACCGTAGCTGAATTTGCAATTTTTGTAAGTTAGTCCGTTAATATTGCTATTGAGCGTTGTGGAAGATTCGAATTCGATATTTTCTATGGTGACGTTCGTTAGATTTCCCGTATTCAGTCCATATAAAATAGTACCCGTTTCTCCTAAAATCTTCACGCTGTCGAGCGGGAGAGAAAGATTAGAGGTATGTCTACCGCTTTTAAATACAACGACGTCCCCGCTTTTCACGTTAGAAAGAATTTGATTGGGATTGTAGTCGGTGGTTTTGATCACGTGATTGACGGAAAGAACGTCCTTTACGGTATTTATCTCGTCGCAGAGTTTACAAGGATAGCCTACGTAAAATTGCTTATTCCGTTCTTTATATACGATATTAGAGTCAAAATCACATATATGAGCATTCGGTTCTTTTTTACTGCCGTTGGACGTATCTTGACAAGACGTAAATAGGGGGATACATACGATAAATACCAACAATGTAATTAACAATGATTTAAATTTTTTCATATTTTTCTCCCAACAGTGAATTTATGCTATACCATATAAATTTTAAACCAAAATGATAAAAAAGTAAATTGCTAATAGTGCAAAAAGAATTGCGTTTTTTGCACTATTAGCAATTTTGTTGGCGTTGCCGATTTCAATTTTTAAAAAATTGTAAAGATTTATTCGGAACACGAAAACGTGATGTTGAAACGCGTTTATATTAATCCGCTTTCGTTTTAGGCGGGGAAATAGTGGTTCCACGATTCTTGTATTCAGTTTGAGGATTTGTATTCAAAAATTTTTTATAAAGTCTATAAAACGTAGAATAATCGTTAAACCCTACATTCAAGTAAGCAATCGAAGGGTGTATTCCGTTATTGATTAATTTTTGCGACAATAAAATCTTTTTATAATTTATATATTGTTTTGGCGTAATATTCAAATATTTTTTAAAAGTATGTGAAAGCCAAGAAATGGAAATATAAAAATGATTTGTGATATTTTCCAAATTAGAGCATTCCATTAAGTTGTTTTCAATGTAATCAAGTATGTCTTTTAACAGGGGATTTGTAATAATTGGTTTTAAAAAATCTTCGGAAGATTGTGGCTGATATTTTAAGTGTAATAATATGATTTGAAGAATATTTGTTATTGCAAAATACGCGTCAGAATTACTGTAATTTTGTGCGATTTCTGAGGACTGGAAAAGTAATGTTTTAATAGGGGAATCATCGGGTAATCTAAAAAAGTAGGGAAAGTTTTTTAATTCCGATAATAACAGCGGTGGTATTATTTCTTCCGGGAAACTAATAACAATTCTTTCGTACGTCAGGTCTGCATCTGGGGTTGCAAAGTGGAAAAATAACGGGTGTATTAAAATTAAGTCGCCTGCTTGCAGTTGATAGGTGGCATTATTTAAGAAAAAACTTGTGCGGCCATCGAGCACGTAAAGAATTTGCCATTCAAGATGCATATGACTTATATAATGTTCTTTAATTGGACCAGATGAAGTTTTATGTTCAAATTGAAAATTGTTTTTATATAAAGTAATCATAATCATATTATAGCATATTGTTTTGGCGATAGCAATAAAATTTTCAAGAAGAAACAATTTTAGTGCAAAAAATGCAATCAATTATATAAAATCGGCAATTTACATTTTAATTTTTTAATGTTATACTATTTATAGTGATAATCAAATCTTAGATTAAAATAGTTAAGAAGGAGAAATTATGAAAGAACAAGTGACGGCGATTATCGTAGGCTGTGGACATCGAGCGAGGGACTATGCGGAGGCTGCGATTGCATATTCAAATCGATTTAAAATTGTAGGGATTGTAGACCCTGACGAGCATATTCTCGAATTGAATAAAGTGAAATTTAACGTACCTGATACTATGTGTTTTCGACACATCAACGAGGTTTTGAAATTAGGGAAAATAGCCGACTGCGTAATCAACGGTACGATGGATAGTTTACATATTGAAACGTCTATTCCGTTTTTGGAACAGGGATATGATTTATTGTTGGAAAAACCAATCACCAATAATGCGCAGGAATTGTTGAAATTAAAAGAAGTGGTAGATAAATATCACAACAAAGTTTTGGTTTGCCACGTTTTGCGCTATTCGGAGTTTTATAAGGCGGCCAAAGAAGCCATTTTGAACGGAGAGATTGGAGAAGTCGTGCATATTGAAACGACGGAGCGCGTGGGGGTTGCGCATAACTGTATATCCTATATCAGAGGGAAATGGAACAACGAACAGGAATGTGGGTCTTCTATGTTGCTTGCAAAATGTTGCCACGATATTGATTTGATTTGTTGGTTTAATAACGCAACCAAGCCCAAAAAGGTTTCGAGCTTTGGCGGTCGGAATTTTATCATACCGGAAAAAGCGCCTAAGGGGGCGGGAACGAGATGTATCGTGGATTGTCCTTTGGTAGATACTTGCCAATATTCGGCTAAGATGATGTGTTTGGAAAGCAACGATTATCTTGGTCAATATCCTTGGCAATGTACCGGAAAGGAATGGTATGAAGTTTCAAACGAGGAGCGAATCGAATCCTTAAAAACCTACAATCCACACGGGGAATGTGCCTATAAAACGAAGGCTAACGTGGTTGACCATCAAGCGGTGCTGATTGAGTTTGAAAACGGCTCTACGGCGACGCACGGAATGCTTTGCTCGGCGCAAAGAGCAGGGCGCTCGTTCTATATTCTCGGTACGCACGGCGAGATCGAGGGCTGGGGCGGCGACGGAAAGATTTATATCAGAACGTTTGACGATCAAAATCGCGACAATATCGACAAAGGCAAAGTCCGAATCGTCGATTTTAACAATAACGATCAAAGCGAGTCCGGCGGGCATTTTGGCGGAGATGAATTGCTCGTTCACGATTTTGTTGATTATATGTTAGGGGCAAAGCCGTCGATCAGTTGCACGTCGCTTGACGATTCCATCAACGGACATTTATGCGTGTATGCGGCGGATAAATCACGTTTGGAAGATAGAAATATTTATATCAAAGAGTTATAATAATGAAAATAACCGATATTGACAAGAATTTTATACAACAAACAGCCAAAGACGAGCTCGTTTGGGTGGACGTAAAAACTTCTCCGTTCCAGCTTTACGGGGTAAGCTACGATGAAGAAGAAAAAGCCTTCGTCCGTATGCCTGTTTCGGTTGCCAAACAGACGAATGAGGCGATTGAATTTCTTAATACGAATACGGCGGGGGGAAGGCTGGCGTTTGCCACCGATTCCGATACGGTGTCTTTCAAGTGTGTTTTCCCGAATTTGATCGGCGTTATGTCGCATATGACGATAGCGGCGTCTAACGGATTTTCCCTTTACGTGAACGGAAAGTTTTGGGGAATGTTTGCCCCAGATTGGGCTCAGTTTGTCAAGGATAAAGAAATTGAGTTTAGCAGAACTTTCGATTTAACACAAGTAGCAGGGATAAAAGAGATTAAGCTGTATTTTCCGCTTTACGGGGGCGTTAAAGAGCTGTTCGTTGCCGTCGAAAAAAAATGCGAGATTTTACAGCCAAAAGAATATAAGCACAAAAAGCCTATCGTGTATTACGGAAATTCTATAACGCAAGGAGGGTGCGCGTCGCGTCCCGGAAACGATTACGAAGCGTATATCGAAAGGTGGCTGGACGTGGATTTTGTCAATCTGGGGTTTTCCGGTAGCGCGAAAGGAGAAAAGGTATTAGCGGAATACATTGCGACTATCGATTCTTCCATCGTCGTTATGGATTACGATTATAATGCTCCCGACGTAGAGCATTTGAAAAAGACGCATTATCCTTTTTATAAAGTGATAAGGGAAGCCTTGCCCGATACGCCGATTGTTTTTATGACGAATTTCAATAAACGAAAAACCGAAAGTCCAAAGCGGCGGGCGGTTATTCGAAATACGTATTTGAAAACAATCGAAGAGGGAGATGAGAAGACCGTATTTATAAACGGGGAACAATTACTTGGGATAAAAGACGACGACGCTTGTACGGTGGACGGAACTCATCCCAACGATTTGGGATTTTATCGTATAGCGCAAGCGATTTATCCGATACTCAAAGATATATTAAAGTAAAAGCAAGCGGGGAGCTTTCACGGCTCCCCGCTTACGTTATTGTTTTTTGAGTTGTTTGAATACCTGCAACACCGTTTTTTCTATGCCGATTTTTTCAATGAGCGAAGGAATATTTTCAAAATATTCGTGTAAATCCTGTTGCGTTGTAAGGACTTTGCTGTTTTTGTCAAGACCGTAAACGGAAGTCCATTGTTCAAAATAAACGGGTCGGGCATTCTCTCCGATTTTTGTGAAAACGGGTTGCCCGTTAAGACTGATAATCAGATTTTCGTCGGAATAGAACGACGGATTTGGATACAAATAATGCTTGTAGGAATTTCCGTAAATTTTTTCTTGATCGGCGACAAAAACGTTTCTTTCAAAAATAGCCATTGAATGATTTTCATACATAGAAACGTTTACGATATTTTGCTTGCCAAAAGCGAAAACGTTGTTTTGTACGACCGTTTGATTGCCAAGATGAACGTGAAAAGACGCAAGCATAGTATTATATACGATATTTCTTTCAAATACGGCAAAAGAGGTTCCTTCGTCGGCATACAGCCCGTAAGTACCGCCGTGCTTTGATTCAACGTCGTGTACGATATTTTCTTCCACGATCGTACCGTTTTGTTTGCCTAACAAATAGATCGCGCCCATATCGGAAAGAGGACCCATTCCGATATGGTGAACGTGATTGCGCCGAATGATATTGGCGTAGGCCGAACTTTCGTCGTATCCCCACACCCAACCGACGGAAATTCCCGTGTAGTTGATATTATAAATCGTATTATCGGATATTTCGTTATGAGAAGTGTGCGCCAACAGGACGCCGCAAGCCGCGTAATATCTTTGTCCGCAATCGTGTATGCAGTTGTGGTTAAAAACGTTGTATTGACTGTTTTGCGTTTCGGGCGCGCCGTGCGGCGCTCCTAATACTTTGATACCGCCGCCTCCGATATCGTGGATTTCATTGTTTTCAATGCGTATTGCGGTGCAACCCGTTTTTAATTCTATTGCGTGTAAACCCAAAGCGTAAAATTTGCAATGCTGAATACTGCAATTAGCGGCGTTTTCAAAACTTACAGCACCGAAGGCAAAAACCCAAGATTGTTGATCGGAGGCGTAGGCGCGCTCGTCGGTGTTTTCATTTTTACCTATATAATCGCCTTTGCTGCAAGTAAAGGAAAGATTACGGAAACGAATATTCCGAGCTTTACGACGTTCGTCGCCGACAATGGAAAATAACCGTTTGGTCGTGGGGGCGAAAACTTCTATGTTTTCCGCGTTTTGACCGTCTAATGGGAAATAATATAATTTTCCGTTTTTAACGTCTAAATACCAATCGCCTTTCGATAAAAAGCCTTTTCGCACGTTTTCAAGATAATACAAGAAGGTGGACGGATTTACGCTCTCGTAGTTTGTCGCCATCGTCATACAAGGAAGATATTTTAAGGTTATCTTTCTTGTGTCCGCATCGTAGCTTTCTATCGGGGAGTGTTCGTCGATAAAATAGTGGCAAAAAGAAACCGTAGCGTGTTCGATATCGTCGATGGCTTCAACGCTGTTTTTTTCTGCTATAAACCATTTGGAAGGAATAAAATCGCCGTTGGGATTGGGATATTCCGTCGTTTCCGCTTTCAAGAAAGAAGCTCTTGGATATCGAGAAAGCGTTGCCCGTTTCCCGTTGACGTAGAGATCGGTGAAACTCCAAGTTCCGCTTTTCACTTCGGGTAGAACCACGGAAAGACATTCTACGCCGTTTAAGCAATCCTTTGAAAAACCCGTAATGCGTTTTCCGCCGATGATTTTTATCGGTTTATCGTCGAAGGCTTCAAAGCATATATCGTTGCACGTTTGGTCGAGTAAAACGGTATCCGAGAGATAAACGTCGCCTAGAATTTTCACGGTGACGGGATTAAAGACGTTGCAAAGTCGCATACTGCGAACCATTTCCAAAAGTCTTTGAAAACTTTTGATTGGACCGTCTCCAAAACCGTTAGCGATAGGGGCATATCCGGATAAATGGTCGTCGCCGTTAAGCGGAGAAAGATAGATGGTTGCAGAATTGGAAAAATTTTTCATAAAAAATCCCCTGAATTTGTGTTAAAATTGTAATGCGTCCAATTCGATGGTAATACAGTCGTAATCTTTGAGTGCTTCTAATAAAATCCCTTGCTCTACGAGTCGCTCGGCGGGCGTCGGCGAATTGCCGTTCACGGTATACGTTTTGGAGCGGTCGAGAATAGGATAGGCGGTATATTGCGTTTGATAAATGTTTTTGGTGAATATTTGTAGAACGTTTTTCTCGTGGTTTTCATCAGAGTACTGTATCGTTAAAAAATCTTCAGTATCCGTTAAAATATACATACACGCATTTTTAAAAAATTCTCGTTCCGTTTTGTAGGAAGCAATGAAATTTTTCAAAGAAGCGATGAAGTCGTCGGGCAATAAGGAAAGATTGCAAGTGATGCCAATGGGACCGCCGCGTAAAAATGCAAACGTATAATTTTCCGTCACCGAACGGACGTTATCCCAAGTTGCGTTATTACAGGTTAATAAAATGCGGTGGTAGTTGGCGTGATCGATATGCGGTATCGGAGAAGTAAAAGTCCACGCCGCCCAATGCTCTAAGTGCGACGGCGGTAAGCGTAAACAATCGTTTTTGATGATAGACAAGCCTTTGGTTTGCCCTTGATTATCCGAAAACCAAGAGCTGTCGTATAATTTTTGCGTTTCTAAATTTAATCTTTGCCCGCCGGAAGCACAGTTGGAAAGGTAAATGTCGGGGAAGGCTTTTCTCAAATCGGATATAAATTTCTCATATCCTTCGTGATAACGGTAAAAACCTTGAAAGTTAGGATCGTAGGCAATCGTTTTGTTAAAATCGAATTTGATAAATTCAATATTGTATTTTTTGATAAGCGTGCTTAATACGTTCAAAATATAGCTTCTTGCGTCCTCGTTGGAAAAATCCAAAAAATATTCCCCGTCCTCGCTCGTAAAGTAATATTCGGGATGATCTTTAATGGCGGGAACACCTTCGTAGGCGCGTTCGAGTTCAAACCACAAGCCGAATTTCATTCCGTTGGCGCGGACTGTATCGGAGACTTGTTTGAGCTTACCCTTAAAGCCAAGATTAGTGCTTTCCTTCCAATCGCCGACCCGCTTAAAGAAATTATGGTCGTCGCTATACCAACCGCAATCGCAGACGAAATATTCTACGCCGACTTCTTTTGCGTAGCGTATTTGTTCCAAAACCTGCTCGTAATCGAGTTCCCAAAAATTTAAAAACCACGTGTTATATATAATCGGTAAAGTTTTTCTCGGATAGTGCTTATTGTAAAATAAATGCAATTTATAAGCGTCGAAATCTTTAAGGTTTTGACAGTCAAAATATATAATTTCGGGGAAATAAACGGTTTCCTTCGGGGCAATCGTAAGAGCCAAAGGATTATCGTTATTGAGCCCCATTTCAATCACTATATTATCGTTTTTGCCCAAAATAGGAGTTCTTCTTGCCGACATTTTCCAAGCGCAGTTGGGCAAAAGATGAAATACCGTAGTTTTATCGTTTTGTACGTTTCTAACCGCAAGCATAGGCGAAGCGCCTTCGCACAGCCTGACGTTCGTGCTTTGAGCGGAAACGGAAGTGATCAATTTTTGCCATTCGCCGCTACTTTCATTTTGCCAAGCGTTGTATTGCGTATAAACCTCCGCTTCGCAAAAGGGCATAAAAAAGCGACTTACGTATTTATGCAAGACGAGGGGTTTATCGGTATTATTGGTCAATGCGTCTTTCCGAACGACCAAACCGTTTTCGTGCTGGGTATATTCGCAAGATACGCTAACTTTGCAAGAATTGAAAAGGAACCCTTTTTCCGTTTCGCTAATCTTGCGCATAGCATTGGCGTTTCCATCGATAACGCCGAAAGATCCGTAGGCGGCAAAAGGTCCGCTGACGCCGGTAAAGTTGTTTTTCATATCTACAAATTTATTCATAAGAAAAAAACCTCTTTATATAAATTACTTATCTATAATATAACACAATTTTTAGAATAAGGAAAATATAAAAAAGTCGAAATTTAAGCAATGCAAAAAACGCAAAGTTTTATGCAAATATGACAATTTACTTTTCATTTTTATTCTGATATAATTAGTTGTGTTAAGGCTTGGAATAGTTTGTTTCAAAATAGAGTTTCTATAATCAGCTAAAAAATTTTTTCTTAGAAGGAGTTTTCAATATGGTAGTTTTGAAAGACGTTGATTATAAGGCGCAAAAACAATGCAAATTAGATTGCTATTTTCCTGAAACGAAAGGGTTTCCCGTAATCGTATATTTTCACGGCGGCGGTTTAGAAACGGGGGATAAAGCGCAGCCCGCAATCGTGGAAATAGCGGAACGCTTCGTGCAAAACGGATACGGATTTGTTTCGGTGAACTACCGTATGTACACAAGCGGTGGAAAATATCCCGATTATTTGTGCGACGGTGCCGATTCGATAGCGTTTGTAAAAAATCATTTGAGTGAATACGGCGGGAACGGCGAGATTTTCGTTGCGGGAAAATCAGCGGGAGCTTGGATCTCTTTGATGCTTTGTTTGAACGGTAAGTATTTGGCAGACGTTGGCGTAGAGCCTTTGTCGATCGGGTGTTGGATTATTGACAGCGCGCAAGCAACGTCGCATTTCAACGTATTAAAATACGAAAAAGGGGAAGACCCGTCCGCGCAACGGATTGATGAATATGCGCCGTTATATTACGTAGGTCAATCGACGAAATTTTCGAAAATGTTGTTGTTTTTTACGAAGACGATATGCCGTGCCGTCCCGAACAAAATAGATTGTTTTATAAGGCAGTCAAAACTTTTAATCCCGAAGCGGAAATCGATTATATGGAGTTGCCCGGCGGGCATTGCTACGGTTCGTCGCGAAAAGACGACGACGGGGAATACCGTTTTGTGAAAGAAACCTTGCAGTGGTTGAAAAAGAAAGGATTATAAGCGGAAGATATTGACGAAGCGATTGACGATAAGGAAAGTAAGCTTGCGATTGAAGCGGTTGAAGAAACTTTATCGTTAAAATAAAAAAAATTATTTAAGAAAAAAATATTTATTAAAGGAGAAAATAATGAAAAAAACTATTAGCTTAATTTTTGCAGGGTTATTGGCGTTTACGACGTTTGGCGTTGCGGGATGCGACGACGGTGCAGACGAAGGGAAAATCGTTTTGAATATTTCCGCACACGACGACGCGCTCGGTGGAAAATGGATGGACGATTTGTTCAATCGGTTTGAAAAATCAGTTGCCGATAAGAGTTATCTCGGCGGAAAAACAGGGGTTGCCGTTAAGAAGAACTCGTATATGAACGGATTAAGCACGATTAGAACGGATGGTAATGCAATTTATTTCCGCAATAGAGATAACTCGGTTGCCTCCTATGTGAGAAACGGAGAATTTTTAGATATTACCTCGATGGTGACGGAGAAAAATGAAACTCGTTCGGGAGAACAAATTTCTATCGCGGATAAAATTCCTGAGGGTTCTCGCTCAACGTATATGGTCGAGGACAAATATTACGCGTTGCCCGATGCGGAGTTTTATGCGAGCATCACCTACGATAAAGACGTGTTTGACGAAAAGGGTTTATATTTCGCACAGCCGGGCGCAAGCGGACGTCCCCATTATAGCGCGATTTGCGATACGGACTATACGTTTATTAACGTGGGGGACGATTCCAGTAAATCCTGTGGACCTGACGGAGAATTAGGCACGTCTGACGACGGTTTGCCCACCACGCTTTTCGAGCTTGCCGCGCTTTGCGATTATATGAAGAATATTCATTCGGTTAGCCCTTTTGCTATGGCGTATAATTCAAGTATTCAAGAATACTGTAATTTCTTTTTAGACGCGTTGATGGCTTCTTTGCAGGGAAGTGAGGCGGCGACGATGAATTCCTTGCAGTCGGACGGCTTTGACGTGGTAGTTGGCTTTACGGACGAGAATTTATTCCCGGGACATAACGGAATAAAAAAACCTATCGTGAAGACGATTCCTATCACGGAGGAAACGGGATATTATACGACTTGGTCGGCGGATAGATACTATGCGGAAGCTTTCGTGGAGTTAGTGGATAAACAGGGCTGGTGGTGTACGGATACGGCTTCGGTAAACAGCAATCACCATAAAGCGCAAGATAATTTGATTTACAGTAATTTCGGCACGAACGAGTCGGTGGGTATGCTCGTTGAATCGACGTATTGGTATAACGAGGCGGATAGCCGTAGTACGTTTGACTATTTCTTTATGGAATTTAACTACGTGGACGAAAGAAATTTAGTTCCTATGTCTTTACCCGTTTCGCTTAATGAAACGGTAGCGCAGGGACAAGGCGAAATTCCTACCTATCTTTGTACTTCCAGATCGTACGTTTGCGTGAACGCGAATATCTCGGAAAACGAAGGGCTTGTAGAAGCGGTAAAAGACTTCTTACAATTTATTTATTCTGACGGCGAGCTTTCTCGCTGTACGGCGGAACAAGGATTGCCGAGAAATATGAACTACACCATTCAAGAGGCGGATAAGGTAAGATTCTCTTCGTATGGAGCGGAGGTTTGGTCTTTGTTTGAAAAGGCGAATATCGTGCGTTTTGAAGGTAATTCGGCGACCTTCAAAGATAACGCTGCGTTGTTCTATCGCGGATTTGAGGACGGCGCGTTTTCTATTCCGGGATACCAATGTTGCTATCCCGCTATCGCAAACGGAAAAACCTCTAAACAATGTTTTGAAGAAGGAATGAAAACCAAAGATCAATGGAAATCCGTTTATTATAGAGGGAGCGGCGAAGTTGGCGATTACGAAGGAATTACTTACGGCGGTTGATATATAGGAGAAAAAAAGTGGAACGAGTGAGCAATAGCATTGCGGAAAAGAAAAAACTTACGAGAGAAAAAAAGAGATTGATTTTTTTCTCCGTAATGTTGATTTTCCCTATCGCACAATTTTTAGTTTTTTACGTATACGTAAATTTTAATACTATTCTTTTGGCGTTTCAAGAATATTCCAACGCGTCGGGCGGTTATGGCTACGACGTTAAATTTGCAGGGTTTGACAACTTTGTATCGGTCATTAAAATGCTTGGTACAGGCGATAATATTTCAATGATATGGAATTCTTTGATCGTATATTTGGTTAGTATGCTCGTAGGAACGACGTTGGCGTTATTCTTTTCGTATTATATTTATAAAAAGTATTTGCTGGCAGGGTTGTTTCAAGTGTTTTTATTCCTTCCGCAAGTATTGTCTTCCGTCGTGTTGTCGTTGTTGTTCAAATATATGGTGACGGATGGATATATGGCGTTGACAGGCGCGACGAGGGGCTTATTGGACGCGACGGAAACGCAATTTGGAACGTTATTGTTTTTCCACATTTGGGTTTCTTTTGGCGCAAATATTTTGATTTATAGCGGCGCTATGAGCGGTATAAACGAGTCGATTGTTGAATCGGCGCAGTTGGAAGGGGTAAATACGCTTCAAGAATTTTGGTACATAACTTTACCGATGATTTTCCCTACGTTTATAACGTTTTTGGTGACGGGGATCGCCGGTATTTTTACCGCACAATTAAATTTGTATACGATTTACGAAAACAACGCGCCTATTGAAACGGTCGGCTACTTTTTATACTTTCAGTCCGTTCATTCAGGCTTAGTTCCGCAGTTTAATACGGCAATGAACGAAGCGTATTTGAGTTATTCTGAAATTACGGCGTTTGGTTTGATGATCACCTTAGTGGTTGTTCCGACGACGATGTTGGTTCGTAAACTTTTAACGAAATACGGACCTAATCCAAATTAGGAGGGAAGAAATGAAAAGAACGGATAAGAAAAAAAGAGGGAAAATGAGCGTATTTTCCATTATCTTGTTAGTAATATTGGCAGTTTACGTAATTTCATTGACAATCCCTTTAATTTGGGGGCTTTCAACGTCTTTGAAAAATTATTATTTGGATTTTAGAAAAAACGTGCTCGGTTTTCCCGATTTTTCAGCTTGGGATAAGTGTACGATTAAGGGCGAAGACGTTTGGTACGCCAATTATCTTACCGTAATAAAAAACTTTGATTTTAAATTACGGTCAGTCTTTTACGCAGGGATTAACAGCGACGAGCTCGTCACGCACGAATCGACCGTCACGATCGGAACGGCTATCTTGAACACGTTATTGTATGCAGGGATAATGAGCGTATTAAACGCGTTAGTGCCTTGCGTGGTCGGATATTTGTGCGCGAAATATAGATTTAAAATCAGCGGCGTTCTTTACACGGTCGTGGTGTTTGCGATGGCGATGCCTATTTACGGATCTACGCCCGCCATTATCACGTTGCTTCGTCAATTGGGCTTGTACGACGAATTTATGGGGCAATGGTTGATGAGTGCAACGTTTGCCAATATGTATTTTTTGGTATTTTATGCGTTTTTTGAAGGATTGTCCGATTCTTATCTTGAAGCGGCTGAAATCGACGGCGCGTCTCAGTTCCGCGTTTTAACGACGATTGCGATCCCGCTTGCAAAAAATACGATTTTTACGGTAATTTTAATCGTATTCGTGGCGTTATGGAACGATTATAACGCGCCGATATTGTATTTGCCGACGAAACCGACTTTAGCATACGGTATTTTTTGGTTGCAACAGCGTTCACCGAAGATTAAATCGCAAGTGACGTTGCAGGTTGCGTCGCTAATGATTCTCGCGATTCCTATTTTGATCGTATTTATTATCTTCAAAGATAAATTGATGGGGAATCTTTCGCTTGGAGGTGTTAAAGAATGATTATAAAAAAACGTAAAACGTCTTTATTTTTATTGTTGGCGTTGATTTTTACGATTTTGATCGGTTTTTTGATTCTTGAACCGAAAAAGACGGAAACGACGAATGCACAAACGATCGAATTGGAAGAAAATACCATAAACGACGTTTACGCATTAAATCAAAAAGTCGTTTTTCCGAGTAGCGTTGACGTACAATACGAGAATGAAATTTATACGGCGGAAAACGGTATCGTTTGTAAGCCAAATGGGAACTTGATTGACGTAAATAAAGTCGGCGTACTTTTCGACTTAGCCGGTAAGTATCAAATAAAATATTATTTTAAATCAAAGAGCGGTAAGACGATTACGGCGGAGAAAGAATTTTCCGTCG
The DNA here is from genome assembly GCA_017471945.1 of Clostridia bacterium. GTDB lineage: Bacteria > Bacillota > Clostridia > Christensenellales > Borkfalkiaceae > Scatosoma. Next base: position 14,042 of record JAFURH010000062.1, read on the forward strand.
TGGAGGAGCTGTATAGCCTTTCTTTAAATAACGGTAGTAGTTTCGTCGTTGGAGAGGAATCGGAAGCAGCGTGTGAAAATAATGCCGACGATACGTTATATTCCAAAGAAGAGGGCTTGATCGTACGCTTGAACAGCGGCGCTTCGTTCGTTTATAATAAGCCCATCGATTTGACGGCAAAAGCCGATGGCGAAACGGCGGAAATCATTAAGATGGACGCAAGGTTAGTAGACGTTCAATACAACGAAAGCACTTCGCGGTACGAAAGAGTAGGGCTTATTGCGGAAGAATTGAGGATCAATCTCACCGATTGTTATAATTCAATGAATAGCATTGAGATTATTGTGGACGCAATCGGTTCAACTACTTATTTTCGAGTAAAAACGCTGACCTCCTCAAAATCTTACGGGATTTTTGTTGAAATTCCTACTACTTTGGAGGCGAACAAGAACAATAAAGAATTATACGTTGACGATAAGCGCGCCATCGCCTATTTTGATAATTACGGAACGTATTTTAGCGGCTACGGCTACGGGGACGCGATTTCGGTTTTGCCCGGATATACGCTTTCGTATGATTATGATACGCACAGAGTCTATTACGAATACGGCGAGAAAAAGACGTTGATTTGCGATTTGCTCAATACTACTTTGTTTGATGACGACGATTTTACTCCGTTTACTACGGGAGAAGTATATCTTTCAATGTATGCGAACGATTATAAAAGACCTGCGTCGGCGAGAGTCGATATTTTATCCGTTGGCGGCGAAAAATTGACGTCAAATGAAAAATTGTACGATACGAAAGCACCGAAGATAGACGTGGCAATGGATTGCACGGTGGATAATACCGTTTACGTTGCGAAAGGCGAAAGGTTTACGATTCCGAGCGCTAAGGCAACGGACGTTAACGATAGCGGCGAATTGCACGTAAACGTTTATCGGAATTACGGCACGGAAATGCAATCGCTCGTAGGCTCTAACGTAAAGAGCTTTGTCGTAGAGCGTGCCGACGCTTATACGGTGGAGTATTCTACGACGGATCGTTTTGGGAACGTCGGGGTGGCTACGGTGAACGTCGTTGCGGTAGACGAACAGGAGTCCTTGCGAATTGCCACTCAAAAAATAGACGTAGCCTATTTTGGAGAAGCGAACGTTTTACCTGAATATCAGATTAGTTCCGTCAACGATACGAGTAAAATTAAGGTAGAAATTACGGCAGAGATTGAAGGCGATAAAACGCAGATTGATCCTGAAAATAGAATTTTTAAACCTAAGAAAATGGGAGTTTATACGATTACGTTTACCTATTCGGATAACGTTAATACGAGAACGTATTCGTATACCGTTGAAACGCAAGCAAGGGCAGAAATCGTATTTCTCGATCAAATTTCTTTTTACGATTACGTGATAAAAAACGCTGAGTATAAGATAGATCCTCTTTATGCGTACGTCAAGAGTGAAAATAATTATCAAAGCGTAAAAGCGGACTGTTATGTTTCGTACGACGGGGAGAATTTTGTCAAGGTCGAGAATATCAATAAATTCAAAGTCGAGCAAGAAGGTACGTTGTATATCAAATTTGGATATAAAGGCGTATACAGCAACGTTTATCAATCGGCGGTCGTCGACGTTGGCTACGGCTTTGCGGATTCTTTCAAATTAAGCAAATACTTTTTAGGCGATTTCAGCGTGTTGGAATACGATAGCAACGGAAAACGCGTAAACAATATTGCGTTTGCTTCCAATAAGAAATCCGGGTCGAACGAATTGCAGTTTATCAACGCGGTTGATTATACGCAATTCAAGCTGGAATACAGAGTTCTTGCCGATAAAGCAAATTACGAAAAACTGAATATACGGCTTATTGACGCAACGGATAAAAATAAAACGTTTACTATCACTATTCGGCAAAGCGAGGGAATTGCCTTTATTTCGTTGAATGGCGGGGTGGAATACTTGTCATCTAAGACGTTCGCTGGCGAATTCGTAAACAGTATTGCTTATAACGGTGATTTAAACGTATTGAATATTAACGGCGCAAAATATACGGTTGATTTTGGTTTTGACAGTCAATTTGCTTACTTGGAAGTCGAAATGGAAAACATTTACGGCGAAGCTGCTTTTACTATTGTAAAAATTAATAATTCGACGTTTGACAACTCCATTAAGAGCGAAACTTTTCAACCTCTCGTCAATATTGAGGAAGCGTACGGACAATACGAGATCAATAGTACGGTCAAAATAAAAACGCCGACGTTCAGCGACGTTCTCACGCCTATCAATTACGATAGCGTCAAATTTACGGTCGCGACGCCGGACGGAAAAACCTACGCCACTTCGGTAGAGGGCGACGTGTTAGACGGTAGTCAAACGTGGGCGGAAAGCTACGACGTAAAGCTCACCCAGTACGGTTTGTATACCGTCACCTATCTTGCGCAAGATTGTTTGAACAATAAAATCAGCGGACAATATCGCTTTGAAGTAAAAGACCTTCAAGCCCCTACGATTGTGATTAAAGGCGGCTACGACGAGTCTAAGCCGATGAAAGTAAAACTTGGAAAAGTGAATTTGAGCTTCGACGTTTCCGATAATATCACGGCGGAAAAAGATTTGTTGGTGCAGATAAACTTGATGAACGATACCACTATGGTAATGCAATACGACGTGGGTAAATCGTTTACGGTGAGTCAAAAAGGTACTTATACGGTATTCGTCTATGCCAAAGATGCCGATGATAACAACAGATACGTTTCGTTTAAGCTGATTGTAGAATAAGGAGGAGAAAAAATTGTTTACGAAGAAATTAACGAGAAAAATATTCTCGGCATTGCTGTGCGCTACCCTTTTTTGTAGCGTTGCGGGCTGCAATGGGGCGAATACTTCTAACGTGAAAGAAACGGAAAAAGTGACGTATTCCGGCAATCACGTTTATACTGCTCCCGAAACGACGGATTATCTTCTCCAAGACGGAATAACGGAATACAGCTTGGTTATTCCGAGCGCTAGTTTTTCAAATACGATTATGTTAGCGGTAGAAGAGTTTAATAATCTGTTTAAAAAAGCAACGGGAATCACTTTACCTCTTGTTTACGATAATCAAGTGGGGCAATACGCTGAAAACGCAAAGTTTATATCCTTAGGCGATACTACGCTCGTTGCACAGGCAAACGTTTCTTACGATAAAACTAAGTTAAAAACCGATGGGTGCAGAATCATCACAGAGGGGAAAACCGTGTTCTTATTGGGAGGAAGCGATTACGGGGTTCTTAACGCCGTGTACGATTTTATGCAAATATGCTTTAATTACGAGTTCTATGCTCGCGATTGCATTGAGATTCATTCGGGTGTACGGAATTTGAAATTGAGGGATTTTGACGTCACCGATATTCCCGATACGGCGATTCGCGCTTCCATCAACGGGAATAATACGGGTAAAGCTCACGATGCGCCTCGCGTCACCGATTATTATGCGTTTGGCGACAGCGCGGCGGTGGACGCAAAAAACCGTACCTTGCGTTATCGGTTTAACGACGAATATTTTGGCGCGTTATTGCCCATTTACTCCGAATTCGACAATACGAACAGTGAAAGCGGAACTATTCATAACGCTTTCAATTACGTGACCGCTGAGCAGGCGCAACAAGGCTGGTACGCTTTGAGCGGTAGTCAGCTTTGTTATTCGGCGTCAAGCCATACCGATCATTTTGATGCGGAAAATTTTGACGCTTTGGCGGCGTTTTGCGCAAGCAAGATAGAAAATTCGTTGAAGTTGTATCCCAGAGAGGATTATCCGCAATACAATACGGTCACGCTCACGCAAACGGACGCAGGAGGCTTTTGTACTTGCCCTACTTGTATCGAATGGCAAAATAAAGACGGTGGAGCGGTAAGCGGCGGTATGATTCGTTTGAATAATGCGATTATGCAGAAAGTGAAAGCTTGGATGTCGCTTGAAGAAAACGAAGCGTATAAACGGGAAGATTTGAAGCTGTTATTATTCTCGTATAATACGTCCGAACCTTGCCCCGTTGTTTATAACCAAACCACGAAAGCTTACGAACCTATCAACGAAGAAGTACGAATGGAAGAAGGTACGGGCGTCTATTTTGCGGCAATGCAATCGTTTGAATACATATATCCTTTCTATCACGAGGCAAACGCTTTGGGGAGAGAACGTGTAAAACAGTGGACGTCTCTTTCGGATTATTGTTGGTTATGGGTATACGGCGCATTACATACTCGTCCAATGTTCTTTATTGATACGTACAATTTTCACAACGAAGACGCTTATCAATATTTTGCCTCCTACGGTTTTGATAAAATTTTCGATGAAAACATTGACTATTCCAGCGAATTAACGGGCTTTAATTCCTTGAAAGCCTACGTAGAAAGCAAGCTTTTGTGGGATTCGTCGTTGGATCAAAACGTATTGATCAAAAAATATATGAACGCAATGTTCAAAGACGCCGCTGACGTGATGTATAATTTATTCGTCGATTATAGAATGCATTTTGCGTATATCAGCGAAAAAATAGATTATATTGAAGGGAATTACAGAAAAGTAAATTCCGTCGATAATTATGCGCCGTCCGATTTCTTGCGGTGGATAGGCTATATAGATACGGCTCTTGAAAAGATTGAAAAATATAAGACGACGGACGTCAATTTATATTATTTATTGAAAGAGCGTATCGATATGGAATCTGCGTGTCCGTTATATTGTATGTTATCTCTTTACGGCGATACGAGAGGAACTCCTCCTTTTTCGTCTGAAGAAAGAGTGGGATATATTCAAAGATTAACGGAGATTGCCGCGAAGTATCCGACGCTCACGTACGATACTTACGTAAGCGTATTGTCTTTCGTGCAAGGATTAAGTTAAAGGAGAAAATGGCAATGAAAAAAAGAAAAAATACCTTTTTAGCTTGTTTGCTTTTGTCGCTTATTTCCTTATTCGTTTTCTTTGGCGCTTGCGATCCGTCCGGTGGGGGCAACGCTCCGAGCGTGGAAACTCAAAAATCTATTGCTATCAAAGAAGAGAGCGTAGAGATGATACTCGGCGAAACTTATCAGTTGGACGTATCGGTCGTCGGAGTTAATGAAAGCGCTTTGTCGTGGACGAGCGACGAAAAAATCGTCGTCGTTTCAAACGGAAAATTGGTTGCGACGGGAGTTGGGTCAACTTCCGTCACCGTACAAGGCGAAGGCTATCAAGATACGTGCGTCGTCAACGTGTCGTTAGGGGAAATAACGCCCGTTTTGCAGTTTGAAAACACCTCTACGGACGTCGTTCTCTTGGAAAATCAAACGTTTGAAATCTATACGTACGTGAATTTTAATAACGAAAAATATACCGATCATTCACTTACCGTAGAATGCGACGAGAGTAAATTCTCTTATGAACTTCAAGAAAACGTTATCGTATTAACGACGAAAGCAAAGACGGACGCAAGCGAGCTTGTGATAAAGGCAAGCTGGAACGGCTCGAATGCCGACGCTATGCCAACGTTGACGAAAAGCTTTATTATCACGGTAAAAGAAGAGGTGTATTTCGTTGTAAACGGTGGCGGGATCAACGATATTACGTTGTATTCCAACGCGGAATTAGGCGGGAATACTTATCAAACGCAAGAAGATTTCCTTGTGGAAGTATATAAGAACACCTCTAAGGTAGAGAACGCAACAGTAGAAGTCAGCGTAGCGGACGAAAACGTAGCGGTTTATGCCGACGGCAAGGTTAGCGCGGTAGGAAAAGGCGAAACCGTGTTGACGGTCAAGTATAGCGACGGCGTTTCCGTGTATGAAAATCAGCTCAGCGTAAAAGTGCTTTTCCCGACGGCAACGCGCACGAACGATACGTTTAGGCGGTATTCCATTTCCGATAATAAGTTCGAGCTCGACGATCTGGGCTTGTCGTTGGAGAACGCTTACGCCGTAGAGATTAACGGCGTTAAGTTAGACGTGACGGACGGCGAAATGCCGGCAATGACCTTGGTCAATGCAACGGCGGGAGTTCAAAGTTTCCAACATAACGAGAAATATGTGTTGCAGCTTTCGGTGGACGGTCTTTCCAAACCGATTACGTTAAATCAAAGCAATAACGGAAAAGATTTCGACGCCGTTAAGATGTCGTTGCATATGAACAGCGGTTATATCTACGAGCTTACCAACGTTCACGTGTATAGTCGGATCATAAACGACGAGCAAGACTTTGCGGAAATATTCGGCAACGCGGGGAAATTAGAGGGGTACTACGTTTTGGGCGACCATATCGACGCAAGCGCCGTCACCCTTACGGGCGCAAAGAGAAAAGCGACGGATCAATTTACGGGACTTTTCGACGGTATGGGCTATACGGTTAGCAATTTGGATCTGTCAACGACAACGGCAGATAAAGGCTCTTTGTTTGGCGCTTTGCTGACCAATGCGGCGGTAAGAAACGTGGCGTTTATCAACGTAAAAGCAAACGGCGCGTCCGTCATTGCGGCAACGGCTGCGTATAACAAATCGAACTTCGGCGGCTATCCCGCGCCGATGATCAGCAACGTGTACGTACAGGTTTCGTCCGACACGAATGATTTCTACGGAATCGTAGGAGGCGGTCCGAACTATGCCGGCGGACACGTGACGATGAAAAACGTGATCGTGGAATATGCAGGAACGATTACGGGCGACGATACGACGAAGGCGAAAGGCGCGTTCGTAGGATACAAGACGGACTATTTGACTGAGGCTTCTATGGTATGTAGCGACTGTTATCTCATTTCCGCCGAATATATCACGACGTTGAATAATACGGAAGTATATCCCGATACGGACATCGCAAGGTACGATACCGTCGAAGCGATGAAGGCGGCGAATAACGACTACTCGTCCTTCAATTATTGCTGGACGGTTGTTGGCGGCGGTATTCCCGTTTGGACGAAAATGCAGGGAGTAACGATTGTGACGGTGGATACTGTGGATAGGGCGTATTCCATTGCAGACGGTACGCTGGATTTAAGCGGGTTAAACTTCTCTCAGGCGGATATTACGGCGGTAGAGATCAACGGCGTTAAGCTCGACGTTGCCAACGGGGTATTCCCCGCGATGACGCTGGTGCATACCACGCCCGGCGCTTCGAATTTTCAGCATAACGAAGCTTATACGTTAGAGCTGACGATCAGCGGTATCGATACGCCGATCACGTTAACTCGTTCCGCGACGGATAAAGATTTTAGCGCGATCACGTTGAAAGTTTATACCGAACTCAACGATTATACGTTGAAAAACGTTCACGTATACAATAAAGTATTGAAAAACGCTGACGATCTCACCGCGCTGTTTGGAAGCGACGGCGCGCTTTCGGGATACTACGTGTTGGGAGGTCATATCGACGCAAGCAGCGCAACGCTTACGGGCGCGAAGAGAGCCAACCAATGGTTTACGGGGATCTTCGACGGTAAGGGCTACACGATTTCCAATCTCGACGTGTCAAGCAACGCGAAGGTCGGCTCGCTCTTTGGCTTGCTGTATCTCAACGGCGCAATCAAAAACGTGGCGTTTACCAACGTAAAGGCAAACGGCTCTTCGGTGATTGCGGCAAACGCGCAATACGGAAAATCGGATTTCGGCGGTTACCCCGCGCCGATGATCAGCAACGTATACGTGCAGGTTTCGTCCGACACGAATGATTTCTACGGAATCGTCGGCGGCGGCCCCAGAACGAACGTCGGGCACGCGATTATGAAGAACGTGATCGTGGAATATGCAGGAACGATTACGGGCGACGATACGACGACGGCGAAGGGCGCGTTCGTAGGCTATAAGACGGAGGAGTTGACGGCGACGGCGATGGTATGTAGCGATTGTTATCTTATTTCTACGGAATATATCACGACGTTGAATAATGCGGAAGTATATCCCGATACGGACATCGCAAGATACGATACCGTCGAAGCGATGAAAGCGGCGAATAACGACTACTCGTCCTTTAATGATTGTTGGACGGTTGTTGGCGGCGGTATTCCCGTTTGGAAGAATTTGCCCGCAATATAAAAAATGAAAAAGGAGGATAAGGTGGAATGAGGATAATAAAGCTGACCAGTTGAGGTCTGAACGTTTCGTTGGTAGCAATAAAAAATAAAATAAAAAAAGGAGAATAAGATGAACAACATTGACAAAAAAAAGTATGCAAAGTTGCTTATCAAATTGAACGAATTTGAACAAACCGACGTTCTGACGGGTTCAAGCGAACAATTTGACGTTAATTGGCTTGCGTTTAAGGAAGGAGGGAATGACTAATGACTAAGACGACCAAAAAATTAACGATGATTTCTTTGTGCGCAGCTTTCGCAACGAGCGTTGCGGCGTTGGTATTTCCTCTTACAGACGCTAGCGCGCAGACGACCAACACGCCTACGCCCACGAATACGGCGGAATTCTACGCGAACGGCGCAAGCGTGCGTATTGACAAAAACACGGTAGCGGGGATTCGCTACGAGATCGTAGTAGATGGCGAATGGTATGATACTTTAAGCCAAGAGAACGAAGGGAAAACGATCACCTTCGGTGCGTACGTAGCCCCTAACTCGTCGTTTACCTCTATTGAGGAGCTTAACGCAGGGCTGGAAAACGTGATGACGTTGACGAGCGGCACGAGAGAAGAGTTGACGGACGGCTTTAAATATACCGTTTCGGTTATGTACGACCTTACGAAACTTCTCGAAGAAGTAAAAAACAATACGACGTTAAACCCTTCGGGCGGCGAGTTAACGGAACAGCAAAAAACGGAGTATTTAAGACAAACGTTGGCTATGGACTTGACGGCAAGACCGTATTACGCGGTTGACGGAACGGTGGCGGGCTATGGTAGCGCCGATAACGGTACTCGTTCCATTCGCGGGGTGATTGACGCGTCCTTGATCGCAAACGAAGAAATCGACGACGAAGTCGTGGACCTTTATTTAAAGAACCAAACGACTGCTACCGTCGAGGACGTATATTTTGATCCGACGACCAAGCAACTTTTGGGCTATACCGCAGAAGCGGGAAAGACGTATACGTGGGACGGCCGTCCGCTTACTTTCACCGAAGCTGATGGCAAGATTACGCTTAGCGATGCAATCGAAGTAGTGGCGGGACAGGAGTATTATATTTCCGCTTTTGATGCAGAGAGCAACGTGGAAAGAATTCCCGTAAAAGCCGTATCGAAAATCATTAACAGCGCGGCAGATTTGCAAGCGGTGTTCGGCTCTACCGATACGCTCGACGGCTATTACGTATTAGGTCAAAATATCGACGCAAGCACGGCAACGCTTTCGGGCGCAATCAGACATAATAGCGTGTTTAGCGGCACCTTCGACGGGCTTGGATATACCATAAGCAATTTGGACGTTTCCACGACGGCGTTCCCTGAGAGCTGGACTGCGCTTGACACACGCGGCTCTTTATTCGGTAAAATTCAATATCCCGCCCTCATTCAAAACGTCGGCTTTACGAAGGTAAACGCGAATTATGCGGCGGTAATTTCTTCTCGACTGATGGGGCAAACGAAAGACGGCGTTGCCGTCGTGCCTACGATTAGCAACGTATATATCGACGCTTCGAATACGGATAGCTATTTTGCGGGCGTTGTTGCCAGTAAAGACAATCAAAGCTTGCAGGTAAATATCAATAACGTGATCGTTAATTATCCCGTTCAAGATAAAGCTACGGATAACAATCGAAGAGGTTCGTTCTTTGGCTGTGAGTGGTTCAAGGATAAATACGACGGCGTAAGCTTTACTAATAATTACGTAATCTCTTTATCTCCGTTGAGTTATTACTACGCTTACTCTCAATATGATGAATTTGAAGGCATTACGAGATACGAAACGTTGGCGGATATGGCAAAGGCTAACAACGACTTGTCCTCTTTTAGCAACAAGTATTGGTTAGTAAACAGCGGTATCGCCAACTGGAAAACGACGGGTGCGGTTGCAGACGTGGCAAAGAGAGCGTACTCGATTGCAGACGGCACGTTGGATTTGACGGGGCTTGGCATCGCGCAAACGGATATCACGGCGGTGGAAATCAACGGCGTGAAATACGACGTGACGGACGGTGTGTTCCCGACGATGACGTTGGTACATTCGACGACGGCAGGGAATCTCAATTATCACTATGAAAATTATAAACTTACTTTAACCGTCAACGGAACGGATACGAGTACGATCGATTACGTTGCGGCAGACAACGATTTTGCAGGCGTGACGTTTACGGTGCATACGACAACGAGCGTTTATACGTTGAGCAACGTGCGCGTATATAGCGACGTCATTACTACGGCGAAAGAGCTTGAAACGTTGTTTAGCTCGCAGGATACGCTTTCGGGGTACTACGTTTTGGGCGGCCATATCAACGCAAGTACGGCATCGCTTACGGGATCCAAGAGAGCATTGAAATGGTTTACGGGTATCTTCGACGGTATGGGTTATACGATCAGCAACCTCGACGTATCTACGACGACCAGCAACCTCGACGTATCTACGACGACCAGCAACGGCTCGCTCTTCGGCTTGCTGTATTCGAACAGTGTGGTTAAAAACGTTGCGTTTACCAACGTTAAAGCGAACGGTGCGTCGGTCATTACGGCAAATGCGCAGTACGGTAATGCTACGGGCGATTGGGGCAAACCGATGATCAGCAACGTGTACGTACAGGTTTCGTCCGACACGACGGATTTCTACGGAATCGTTGGAGCCGGTCCGAACCATACCGCCGGACACGTGACGATGAAAAACGTGATCGTGAAATATGAAGGAACGATTACGGGCGACGATACGACGACGGCAAAAGGCGCGTTCGTTGGATATAACACGACGTACTTGACGACGGCATCGGCGATGGTATGCAGCGACTGCTATCTTATTTCTACGGAATATATCACGACGTTGAATAATGCGGAAGTATATCCCGATACGGATATCGTGAGATACGACGACGCGGATCAGATGAAGCAGGCGAATAACGACTACTCGTCCTTCAATTATTGTTGGACGGTAGCGGACGGCGAAATTCCCGTTTGGGCGAAGTTGCCGACCGAATAAGGCTTGAACAAAATCAACAGACACACTATCGCGGTTTTTCCGCGATGGTGTGCGCTGTGATTTTTAAGGTAAGCACGATGAAGATAGAAAAGCAATTAAAAGCGGTAAGCATTACGCGGGGCATAAAATCGGGGATAAACCGCTTATGCAACCGCAGTTTCTCGCGGATAACCAAACGAAGCTTGATAGCGGAGAGTTGTATACGATCGAATCGGGGTTGTACGAAAATTTTGGGATTCGATTGGAAAACGATTATTTATTAGAAAAAAACGGTGCGGAAGATCTTTTTGAGGAGCTTCTGCCCTTGAAGATAGAGGAGTACGTATTTGTGATAGACAAGACTCAGGTGCTTTTTGCTATGGAAATAAAGTGTTGAGAGAAAAAGAATGGATAAATATTTATTATTGATTTTATCAGCGTTTTTGTTCTCATCGGAATTTATCTTTACGAAGTTATACGGAGATAAAAACGGTTCGCATTATCGCTCGGCGGTCAATTTTAGTTTGGTTAGCAGTACGCTAAGTTTGACTATATTGCTTTTATGTAATGGTTTTACGGTAAAGTTTACTTGGTTTTCCGTGCTTATGGCAGGGGCGTTGGCTGTCGTACATTTGCTCGCGAACCTTATCAGCATTAAAGCGGTTTCACTCGGTTCAATGGCGATATATACGCTATTTATGATGCTCGGCGGAATGATTGTGCCGTTTATCGTCGGTGCAATGTTTTTAAATGAAGAAGTAAAAATCGTATATATTATCGCAACGTTGATTTTAGTCGTTGCTCTTGTATTGCCTATTTTTGATAAAAATGAACGAAAGGGCGGTGCAAAAAAAACGTTCTTGATATTTTTGAGCCTCTGTATCCTTTTGTTTTTCTTAAATGGCGTGAATGGCACGATAGGCAAATTGCATCAGATAAACGAGGCGCAAGCCGTTAATACGTTAGATTTTTTGACAATTAAGTATCTTTGGAAAACGAGTTTTTCTTTTGTTTTATTTTTAAGTTATCGCTCAAAAGACGAAAATAAATGGCGTGGATTAGTTCAAAAAAATTCCTTATTAAACGGGTTGGGGTATGCGGTGGTACATATCGCGGCAACGCTGTTGCAACTATATTGTGCGCTTACGGTAGACGCGTGTTTGATGTTCCCTTTGGTTACGGGGGGTACGCTGATATTTACGCCGATTTTGGCAAGGATTTTATTTAAAGAAAAAATCAATGCATTCGTGGCGACGGAAATAGCCGTTTCTTTTGTAGCGACGGTATTATTCGTCTTTTAAGGAGTTTGACCAAAAAGAATTGCCTTACGTTGGGGTATGGATAGATTACGGCACGGTAAACGGGAGTTATTACGTGGGGCTTGAACCGTGTACTGTTGGCTACGATACCGTCCTAAAAGCAGAACAGTACGGTCAACGAAGGATATTGAAATGCGAGGAAAGCATCAAGTTTTGTATTGCGCTTTCCGTTATAGACGAATGAAATAGATTGAAAAAAATTCAATGCTTCTCGGCGTTTGACCGTATGAGTACCATTTGGGAATTTTTGTTTTACAAGATATCAGAGGTGATAGATTATGGATATGTATTTGATACAATTGGATTTGGCAAGACAAAAGGAGAGTATCGAATATATCAAAAGTTATGCCGATTTTGCTAAAAAATGCGGCTACAACACGCTGTTTTTGTATCTTGAAAACGTAATCAGGACCAAGAATACGCAATTCTTCAATAAAGAAGATACGTATTCGTTGGAAGAAATGGCAGAAATTGTAGACTACGCGGAGGGGATCGGTTTAGAAGTTGTTCCGTGCTTTGAGGTGTTGCCTCACGTGGAAAAGTTTTTGCAATATAAAGAATTGGAACACCTTTCCGAGTGTTTGAACGGCAAAAATAAACGTTTTGACGACGGGCTTAAAAACGGTACTTGCGCGTGCGTTTCCAGCCCCGAATTAAAAAAGTTCGTTGCCGAATACGTGACGGAGGCGGCTTCCGTCTTTCACGGAAAATATATTCATCTGGGACTTGACGAGCCGTTTGATTTTGCGGAATGTGAAAGATGTAAGGAAGAATTAAAAAAAGGAAAAACCAAAGCGGATTTATTTTTGGAGTATACGTTATTTTGCCACGAGCTTGCACGAAGCTTAGGAAAACGTATGCTTATGAACGACGATTTTTTCGAGTATTTTGATATTGCGGAGAAATTGCCGAGAGATATTATTTTTACGACTTGGAGCTACGTTTTCGTGTCGGACGATATTCCCGGACATTGGACGGGCAAGATCAAGAGAGACGCGTTAAGAACGTACGATAAATTGGGATTCGAATATATCGTTCTATGCTACGCGCACCATTCTTCGGCAACCTACAACGTGGATTCACTCTATCATAATTATGCGAAAAAATATAATTTGAAAGGAATGTGTACTACGGCGTGGTGTCATTCGGAGAGCTTCTATTTAGGCTCGTATCCTTTTATGGAATACGCTGCGGCGTTGTTTCAAGGCAGGATTTCGGGTAGAAAAGACGCAATCGATATTTTCAAAAAATATTGCGACGGAAACGAGGAGATTGCGGAAATTTTATATACGCTAAATCTTCCCAATCATTTCTTTTCGCATAAAAATTTCGAGGTCTTGTGCGAGCAGGATTATTTTATAAAATTTATTCAAAAACGGGAATTGGACTATTTTATGCCTCGCTTAAAGGCGTTTAAAGAAAAATGCGAAAACGACGTTTTTACGGATATTTATAATAATATTTTACTGTGTTATTTAGATTTTGAAATTCAAAGAGTCGGCTCAGAGTTTTACACGCAAACGGAAATGGGCAACGTTGATAAGGCGGGGCTTATTCAAAGGCTTGAAAAGGTCAAAGAAGGGTATGCGGGTATTCGGCTCGACTGCGAAAGATTGTGGAAAAAATACCGCGTAGGGATTAAGAGCAACAATCACGATTTTGAGCGAAAATACGACGGCTACGACCGTTTGATAGAGAATATTATCGGCGTTATCGAAAACAATCAAAAGACGGGGCTTTTGTATTTGGATTTAATGCTCCAAGACGGCTTTTCTACGGTTAGTATGGAAATTCGTATTCGATATGCGGGAGAAGAAGAGCAAACCGTATTCGTTGGCAGTTTAAAACCTACTTTGGTCAATTACGATACGTGCGGAACGTATTTATTTAAATTCTTGATTGAGAATAAGCCCGTCGAGTACGTAGTTCTCAGCGTATTCGGGGAGGGTAATCAGTACGTGGAAAACGTGCGGGTGCTCACTTTGGGCGATAAGAGATTGCCGAGTCAGGTCGAAGCAATCAAGGGACGAACCGTCAACGTAGAGAACGTTTTGTTGCGTGATAATTCCTTTGCCGATTTGGGTTATGAAAGCGGCTGCGCGCACGTGAACGATTTGTCGCTTGCGCGTGATAGAAGTGAAATAAAGATTTATTTTTAAGGAGAAAAATTATGAAAAGCTTAAAAGTAGATAAATTGCAAGTAGAAATTTATGACAACAGGACTTTAATGGGCGAAGCGGCGGCACGGGATATTAAAGCGAAAATTGCGGAGCTTTTAGCGGAAAAGGCAGAAATCAATATGATCTTCGCCGCCGCGCCCTCGCAAAACGACGTGTTGAAATCGCTCGTCGAAGATAAAGAAATCGAATGGAACAGGGTCAACGCGTATCATATGGACGAATATATCGGGCTGGATAAGAACGCGCCGCAAGGGTTTGGGAATTTCTTAAAGGCGCATATCTTTGGGCTCGTACCGTTTAAGAGCGTCAATTACATAGACATCACAACGACGAATCCCGAAGCGGAAGCGGAGAGATACGGAAAATTGCTTCAAAAAAATCCTACGGATATCGTGATAATGGGAATCGGGGAAAACGGGCATATCGCGTTCAACGATCCCCCCGTAGCGGATTTTAAAGACGAAAAATGGGTCAAGCCCGTGAAGTTAGACGAAATCTGCCGTCAACAGCAAGTCAACGACGGGTGTTTTGAAAGTATCGACAAAGTACCTACGCACGCAATGACTTTGACCGTGCCTACGCTCGTGAAAGCGCCGTATTTATTCTGTATCGTACCCGCGAAAACGAAAGCGAACGCGGTATACGAAACGCTGAACGGAAGCATAGACGAGCATTGTCCCGCAAGTATCTTACGCTTGCAAGAAAATGCGAAATTGTATTTGGATAACGAGAGCTCGAAATTATTATGATCAAGATAAAAAGCGATAAAATAATCGTCGGGGAAAGCCTGTTTGAGGGGTACGTGTACGCGATGAACGGCAAAATCGTGGAAGTTTCGAGGGAGAATAAACCCGCCGACGAGGAATACGATTATACGGGCAAATACGTATCGGCAGGGTTTATCGACCTGCACACGCACGGCGCGGGCGGGTATGCGTTTATGAACAGTACGGTGGAAGACGTGATCGCGGGCTGTGATTATCATTTAGCGCACGGAACGACGAGTATTTTGCCTACGGTTTCCGCCGGCGCGTTTGAAACGATGAAAGAAGCCGTTGTGAATATTCATAAGGCAAAGGGGAAAACGAAAGGGAATATTTTAGGCGCGCATTTAGAAGGTCCGTACCTTTCCCCGAAGCAAGCGGGCGCGCAATGCCCCGTGTTTATCACGCCGCCCCAAAAGCAAGA
>JAFURH010000008.1 GCA_017471945.1 Clostridia bacterium
CTTTGACTTACAAATTAAAATAAAAAAGAGCCTAAGCTGATTGGTTCAACTTAGACTCATAGTTGTGCTCGTGGCCGGACTTGCGCCTTTAGCGGCGCGCCCCGCTCGGCAATTATCAATTGCCGACTTTGCCTAATGAAACAACGATAATCTAAGTCCGTAAGGCAAGGCACTCGTTCTCACTCGCGGCTCCCGCCCTCAAGTCCGTCCAAACTACGGGTATCAAAACAAAACCCCTACCCTCGAAAGAGGATAGGGGTTTTGTGGTGCCACCGATTGAAAGACAATCGAACACTCGATAAAAGAAGAATCCCGATCAATTTCGGGGGAGAAATTGTCGGGATAAGGGTTCTTTATATAGTTGTAATAGATTTCCACTTTATCGTCATACAGGACGATTTTTTGTATTAACGCAAATAGCATCATTTTTGGGCTTTGTCTAACTTGGTGTGTTAGATATTCTATAACTTGCTCTTTTCGGAGCGAGTTTTTTTCTTTGTATTCTTCAATGGCGATTTTGTCGTTTACAAGTGCGATTTGTTCTTCCAGCTCTTCCATACGGGATTTTGTTGTAGAAGTTAAAATACCCGCTTCGATGGCTTTCATAATGTTGTCTAACGATTTTTGTATTTGGTCGCGTTCTTCAATTAACACTTTTTTGATTGATTTGTCGTGCAACCGCCGTTTATTTACTTCCATAACGCCGTTTGCGATTTTTTCTACTATATCAGGATTATCGAAAAGGCGCAGGGTTACGTCCGTTATAAAGTTTTCTAAATCGTCTTTCCGATAAACCCTGCTATTACAAATGGCGTACTGTTTTCTGCCGACGCATTTATAGTAATAATATATCGAAGTCTTATTTCTTGAAGTGCCGCTTTCGCCCTGAACGTTCTTTCCGCAATATCCGCAAACGCATTTGCGTTTTAATAAGAAATCCGTTTTTACGCTATTACCGCCGATTTTATTCAGTTTCAATCGTCGCTGTAATTCGTCGTATAAAGGTTGAGGTACAATGCGTGGATAAAGGGTGTCAAACGCTCCAAACGAATTATGTGTTACGCCCGTATATTCTTCACGACGTAACATATCGTAAAACGTGCTTTTTGCAATCGGTTTTCCGCGATGGCGAACGCCTTTCGCCGTTAGCTCTGCCAAAATCTCGTCGCCTCCGTGTCCTTCGGCATATTGTTGGAACATATATAAAACTATTTTTGCTTTTTCTTCGTCAATGCAAATCTTTTTATCGACTGCCTTAAACCCGTAGGAAAGCGTACCGCCGTGATAAAGTCCTTTTTGGTAATTTTCGTAAATACCACGCTTTACCTTTTGCGACAGTTCCGCCGAGTAGTATTCTGCAATACCGATATACATATTTTCAAGTAAAATGCCGTCCAAGTTCTTTGAGCCGTCAATATTAACAGACGTTCGTTGCGTTGCGGAAATCAACGTTTTATGGTGTTTCTTCAATTTTTGCTTGTTTACGGCAATTTCAATCGAATCACGTCCGAAACGGTCTATTGCATACACAAGTACAATATCCCACAAAACGGGCTTTTCGCAATCAGATAGCATTTGTTGGAAGGCAGCGCGTTGGTCGTTCGTACCCGTCATAGCGCGGTCTATACAGGTATCTAAAATCGTCAACCCGTTATCTTCCGCATACTTATTACAAATACGAAGTTGACCTTCAATGGATTGGTCGTTCTGCCGTTCGCTCGAATACCGAGCATAGATTACAGCGTATTTCATTTGGTTTATACCTCCGAATTTTATTCTATTTCTATTTTAAGGTTTTCCCGTTCAAAAGGGAATAAACTTGGGATATACAACGGACAAACAAGACCTATCCGC
>JAFURH010000009.1 GCA_017471945.1 Clostridia bacterium
ATACAAATAACTATACTTGTATTATATGAGAAGTGTCAAGGGGTGTTTTTTATGTCTTGAAAAGCGTGATTTTTTGGGAAAATAAAAAAATTTCAAAAATTTTCAAAAAATTACTGAAAAACGCTTGACAAATCAACAAGTGGGTAATCACCGTTCCCGCAACCTGTCAGGAAAAGGGCTCGCAGATCAGAGTATGCGAGGCTTGCGAAGAGGACGAAACGGGCGAGATCGCGATTGATCCCGAAAACCACGTTTGGGAAGATTGGGCAAACGTTACCGCTTCGACCTGTTTGACGAAAGGTCAGGACAAGAGAGAATGTCCCTGCGGTGAAACAGAAACGAGAGAAGTGGCGATCGACGAGGATAACCACGAATGGAGCGACTGGCAGGTGGTCACCGCCGCAAAATGCAATGCGGAAGGCGTTGAAAAGAGAACCTGCGAATGTGGAAACGTTGCAGAAGAAACCCGCGCTATTTCCAAGACGGTGCACGTATTCAAAAACGGCATTTGCACGGGCTGCGGCGCAGACGAAAGAATCACGTGGCTGGAAGTCGGCGCGTCGGATATCGCGTTTGAGGACGGTCTTTGGACGGTTACGACAAGCGGCGGCAGTCAGAACGTCGTGCTCAAAGCAGCGGCTGTTAATTCCTATCTCGACGCGGGCGCAACGACGCTTTCCGTGAAATTGGCTTCGGAGGGCGCTACGTTCGAATTGACCGAATTGGCGCCGAAGGCATATTGGAAAAATTCCATTATGGGTAACATTACCATTTCCGAAGCAAACAGAGACCAAGACCTTACGGTAAAAGCGTATTTTAACGACGGCAATAAAAACGGCGCGTATACGGTGGCTGTTACAACGCAAAAGGCGTTTAGTGTCGAAGATCCTTCCACGTGGCTTTTGGGTGCGAACAATAACGCTGGCGCAACGCTCGTGGATTCTTACGCAAACGAAGTATATACGTTGACGGGCGAAGAAACAAACTCGTCGACGGGCGGCGATTTTGCCTTCTTCCTCAAGGCGGATCTGATTGCAACTTGGCTTGAACAAGGCGCGACGGACGTAAATATCGTGCTCGGCAGCAAATCTGGGCAATCGGCGTCGTTCTCCTCGAGCGTTTCCGGTACGTTGGTTGCAGGTAACGTGACGCTTGCCACGACGGCGGCTCTCACCGAAGCAATGGCGACGGAGGGATTGAAAGTAGGTTTGTATTATCGTGCGTACGCGGCAGATACTACGGTGGACGGTTTCACGGTAAAAGTATCTCCTGTCATTCCCGCGTCCTACGCAAACAAAGCGAGCTGGATCGAGGGCAACGTTGCGGGCGACGGTACGGCGGTAGTCGAATACGTAGACGGCGTTTGGTCGTTGACAGCGGAAAGAAACGATAAGACGGCGTTGAAAGGAAACTTCTCTTGGACGTTGGACGCGAACGTCGTGAACGCTATGATCGAAAAAGGCGTAACGAGCCTTACCGTTTCTATCGGCGCAAAAGAGGGCGAAGGGTTCAAGAGCGTTTGGACGAATCAGTCGGCAGGTACGAAGCTCTACAGCTATTATAAAGAATTGAATACGCTTACCCTTGCACAAGATACGGCAATCACCGTTCTCTTCTATATGATGCCTTTAAGCGAATCAGAAAGTACGGCGGCAGGCTTCGAGACGACGGCTCCCTTTACGGGATATACGATCGGTATTCAAGAAAATTACACGCCTTCGTACGATAATAAGGCGACTTGGCTTTCATCGTCGGCTATGCTGTTTACCTACGAAAACAACGCGTGGACGAGTTCGTTCGCTTCGAGTAGCGGCACGCGTGCGTTCACGCTTGAAAAGGATGTTGTCAACGCAATGCTCGCAAAGGGCGTAACGAGCGTTACGATTACCATCGGCGCGAAGGAAGGCGAGACGATCATTTCTACGTATAATTCGGGTGGTGCGGCTTTAACGGGTACGGCGACGGAGACTAAAACGCATACGCTTACGGCGGATACGGCGCTTTCGATCAGTTTCTATACGAGAGCGGACGGCACGAAACCGTATACGGGTTACGTAGTGACGATTACCGAAAACACGGAAGCGTAATCAAGTCATTGAAAAGTCAAGCTTTGTAAAGGTTTTACGGGTTGCGACGATTTCGCCGCAGCCCGTAAAAAATAAAAAGTAAGCTGGTAACTTAAAAAAATTTGTAACAGGTGATGGTATGAGAGACGTTGTGACGGCTAAACTGCAAAAAGCTCTCGAAGGAAATTTAAAAGACTATAAATCCATTCCGTTTTGGAGTTGGAACGGCGAACTCGAAGAGACGGAGCTCGTCCGTCAGATAGAAGAGATGCACGCGGCGGGGTTCGGCGGCTTTATTATGCACGCGCGATCGGGACTCAAAACGGAGTATCTCGGCGAAAAATGGTTTTCTTGTATAGACGCGTGTCTGAAAAAAGCCAAACAACTGGATATGAACGCTTGGGTATACGACGAAAACGGTTACCCGAGCGGCTTTGTTGGCGGCGAGCTTTTAAAAACGGAGGAGTATCGCGCGCCTTTTTTACGATATAAAATCAAAGACGAATTCGACTCGTCGGCGCTTTGCACGTTCAAAAAAACCGCCGACGGCTTTATCCGCATTTACGAGGCGGAAACGGCGGTAACCGAGTATCATTGCGTTTATATGCTGTTAAGCCCCGCGAATACGGACATATTGAATCCGAAGGTGGTAGACGAATTCATTCGTCTTACACACGAGGAATATTATAAGAGATTTTCGGAAAGTTTCGGAAAAGAGTTAGTGGGCTTTTTTACGGACGAGCCGCAAGTATACCGTTACGAAACGCCTTATTCGCCCGTTGTAAAAGACGAGTATCAAAAACGTTACGGCGAAAACGTTGACGATTGGTTGGTGTATCTGTTTGTCCACGACGAACGAGGGTATCCTTTCCGAATTCGGTATTATACGTTAATGAACGAACTGTATACCGTGAATTTCTACAAACGCTTGTACGATTGGTGCGACGCGCATCATTGCAAATTGACGGGACATTCCGTCGAAGAAACGTCGCTGTA
The DNA here is from genome assembly GCA_017471945.1 of Clostridia bacterium. Lineage (GTDB taxonomy): Bacteria > Bacillota > Clostridia > Christensenellales > Borkfalkiaceae > Scatosoma. The sequence continues at coordinate 3,063 of JAFURH010000009.1, forward strand.
CACGCAAATGTGGGGCGGTTGCGGGGTAATGCCGTCTTACGAATACGAACATATTCCGGCAATCGATTGTTTGGAAAAGAAATGTTGGACGGAGCTGTTACCCAAGCAAGTCGGAAGCGTTGCCGCGCAACTGGGATTAAAAACGGTCCTCACGGAAACCTTCGGATGCGCAGGGCACGACGCCACGCCGAAAGAACTCAAAAGCATTGCGGAATTTCAATATTTTCAGGGCGTGAACCTGATGTGTCAGCATTTGTTTCCCTATACGCTTGCCGCGCAAGGCAAATTCGACTGTCCGCCCGTATTTTCCTCGCACGGAAATTGGGGGATTGAGGAAACGAAGATATTCAACGATTATTTTACGCGGCTAGGCTATCTTATCGCGAATACGAAAGAGGAATACGACGTACTCGTAATTCATCCGCTGCGGTCCGTTTATCTTGATTATATCCGCTCGGAAGACGAAGCAAGCGTAGAAGAAATAGAACGTTCCTTTAAGGAACTGTTGCAGGAACTTCGCGTACACGGGATTTGCTATCATTTTGCCGACGAGCGGATCTTGGAGCGTTACGGCAGCGTTGTAGGCGATCGGATCGTTGTCGGTCAATGCGCTTACGACGCGGTGATCTTGCCCGAAATGCCGACGATCGCGTCGAATACGTATGCGTTGTTAAAGGAATATAAGGGAAAGCTTTTTCTCAAAAAAACGCCTGCCTACGTGGACGGAGTAAAAACGGAAGTCACGCTTTCGTCGAATATTACTATGGACGGGCTTCGTGCGACTGCCAAATATGCGTTTGAATCGACGGATGGAAAATGCGGTTTGTCGGCGAGGTCAGGCGAAATAGGAGAGTATCTGTTTTTGATGAACTATTCTCTTTCGGAATCGAGTAAGGTCAAAATGCGCGGCATCGCAGAGAATTACGCTGCGTTGAATTTGGAGACATTCGAACTTTCTCCGATCGATAACGAGATGACTTTGGGAGCGGGAGAAGGCTTGATCTTACTCAAAGCACGAGCGGAAAAGAAACGGACGATAGCCTGTGCTACGGAGGATATTACGGCTGATTTTTCGGTGAGCGACGTTACGGATAATTATTTCGTGCTCGATAAAGCGGCGTACAGTTTAGACGGCGCGCATTATTCCCAAGAGCAGTTTATGCAGAAGTTTATCGAGAAGATTTTGCGCGACGATTATAAAGGGAAGCTGTATATCCGACACACGTTTAAGGCATTTGGGCGTCCGAAAACTTCGTTAGTGGTGGAAAAAAACCGTTTTTTATCGCATACGGTGAACGGGAAAAACGTGACGTTTTCACAATCTGCTTACGACGTGAATTTCCTCGAAGGGGATATCACGGCGTTTCTCAAAGACGGAGAGAACGAGTTTACGTATTGCCTTGATTATTACCAGAACCCGAACGTGCGGTTTGCGCTGTTCGATCCAATGTCGAATCCGAGCGTGCTTACTTGCTTATACTACGATACCGACGTGGAATATTCGTATTTGAAAGGCGAGTTTACCGTACGGGAGGATATGGCGATAGAAGCGCGCAAGCAAATGCCGACGATCACTTCGGACGTCAAACTGACGGGGTATCCGTTCTTTTTGGGAAAAATGACTTTAAAAGGCATATATTTCTACAACGGCGACGGCGAACGTGATCTTGAGTTGGACGGTAGATTTCTGGTTGCGAACGTGCGAATCAACGGCGTGAAAACAAATTTCGTTTTGAACACGAAAAAGGATATTTCGCCGTTGCTTAAAAAAGGCGAAAACGAAATCGAGATTGAGTTGAAATCAAGTCTGCGTAATTTATTCGGACCGCATCATTGGAATTTCGATAAAGAACCTACGGGCGTTTCTATGGGCATTTTTACGATGCGCGGACATTGGGGGGACGGCGACCTACCGTTTTACACTCCTGATTATAAGTTGGTACCGTTCGGCTTGGATAAGATTTGGATGATATCCAAAAAATAACGAACGGCAAAAGCGGGAAATACGGAAAGCGGATATCTGTCCGTCGGCCTTTCCCGCTTTTTTCGTGATAAACGAGAATATATAAAAGCTTTTGAAGCTTTTTTGTTTTCAATAATTGACAGCTGTGAAATTATATGTTAAAATATAACCGTATTATCCGTAGGAGGAAATAGTATGACGGAAAAACTCATTGATCTACATAGCGAAAAGCAAACGGTGAAAATTATCTTTCCGAGCCGCATTGTAAAAGCGGTCGGAAACGTTACGGGTACGGAAAATTTGAAAGTTCCGAAAGAACTCGTCGTAACCTTCCACGAGTCGCGCGTTGCGACGTTGACGAAAGAGGACGACAGTCCTTGCTATGTTCTTCTCGATTTCGGGAAGGAATTGCACGGCGGTATCCGTATGGTCGTACCGACTGCGACGCCCAAAACTGTGCGCCTTCGCTTAACGTTCGGCGAATCGGTCGCCGAAGCGCTTTCGTCTATTGACGAAAAGAACGCGACGAACGACCATTCTCCCCGTGATTTTGAAGTTTTGGCTTCGAATTTATCTACGCTTGATTTCGGACAGACGGGTTTTCGTTTCGTAAAGATCGAGCTTATGGAAAAAGGTACGATTAAATTTAAAAATATCGTTGCGATCAACAGACTGCAAGATATAGAGCGCCTCGGCTATATTAAAACGAACGACGAGATGATCAACAAAATTTTGGATACCGCCGTTTATACTTGCCATTTAAACGCGCAAAACGGCGTGATTTGGGACGGTATCAAGCGCGACAGGCTCGTATGGGCGGGGGATCTGAATTCGGAAATTCTGACCTTTTTATATGCGTTCGGGAATATCCCGAATATCAAAAATTCCCTTGCGATTCTGCGGCAAACTTCGCCTAAAAACGTTTGGATGAACAATATTCCCACTTATTCGGCCTGGTGGTTGTTAAACCTTTGCGATTATTATCTTTTAAGCGGCGATAAGGAATTTTTCAAGGAAAATATCGACTACGCAAACTATATTTTAGAGGAACTCGACACCTGTATTTCCACGGAAGGTGAAATGCAGTTTGCGAAAACGGGTAAACCCGTTGGAATGGAATTTTATCTCGATTGGGCGTCCTTCCAGACGCCCGACGCCCCCGTCGGTACGGCGACCTTGCTTTTGTATATTATGAAAAAGCTCAAAAAGCTCGGTTTTGAAGAGCTTAACGCCGATCGTATTGCAAGCCTTGAAAAGAAGCTCGATAAATACAAAGACGAAGCCGTGGAAATGAAACAGACCCGCGCGATGCAGATCCTTTGCGGCGGCGCGAAAAACGGCGCGGCGTTTATGGAAAAAGACGGGGCGAAGGGCTTTACCACCTTTATGTCGTATTTTCTCTTTAACGCGCTTTATGAAAGCGGCAGTAAAAAGTGCCTTGATTTCGTGAAGGAATATTACGGCGGTATGTTATCGCGCGGCGCAACGAGCTTCTGGGAAGATTTCGATACTTCTTGGCTTGAAGGAAGCGGAAGGATCGACGAAGAGCCAAAGGAAGGGGAAAAGGATATCCACGGCGACTACGGCGCGTTCTGCTATAAAGGCTTCCGTCACAGTCTTTGCCACGGCTGGTCGAGCGGCGTCGTTGCGTTCCTCGTGGAAAAACTCGTGGGGCTGACGGTTCTTGAACCGGGTTATAAGAAGATCCGTATCCAGCCCGATCTGATGGGGTTGGAGTCTTTCGAGGCAATAATTCCCACGCCGATGGGCGTTATTGAAATTTCCGCAAACGAAAAGAAGATCGTCAAAAAGATTCCGAAAGGAATCCAACTCGTCGATTAAAGGAGCGATTATGTTATATACGATTGAAAACGATAATTTAACGGTAAAAGTGAACGACTTCGGGGCGGAGCTCACGAGCGTAGTTTTTAAAGGCAAAGAACGCCTTTGGCAGAACGAAAACGGCGGTTGGGTAGGCCATTCGCCGATAATGTTCCCTGCTTGCGGTTCGTGCGAGGTCGTCGTGAACGGTAAAGTTTATACGCATTTTTTGCACGGTTTTGCAAGAAAATCAACTTTTTCCGTAACCGCGCAGGGGAAAGACTTCGTTACGATGACTCTCTCGTCCTCTGAAAAAACCAAAGAATGTTATCCCTACGATTTCCGCCTTGCCTTTACTTATCGATTAGAGGGGGATACTTTACGCGTTACGCACGAGGTCTACAATCCCTCGGACGAAGATATTTATTGCGCTTTCGGCTCGCACGAATCCTATCAATTAGACGGCGACGTTGACGGATACGTGATTGAATTTGAAAAAGAGGAAACCTTTGATTCTCTTTTGCATACGCCCGATACGGGCAAGCTCACGGGCGAAATAAAAAATTTTGGGAAGGGCAAGATTTTGCCTTTGCCCACGGATTTTTTGCAAGAGGGTAGAACGCTTATTTTCAAAAACGTCAATTCCCGCAAAGTCACTCTTAAAACGACGGCGGGTAGGGGCTGCGCGGAAGTCGCGTTTGAAGGATTTCCCAATCTTTTATTGTGGCGGCCGCACGGCGCGAAAATGATCTGCATCGAGCCTTGGCAGAATTTACCCGACTCCGTCGGTAAAGAGTTTATCGAATTTTCCGAAAAAACCGCGATCGATACGGTAAAACCTCGTCAAACCAAAACAGCGATAAGATCTATACGTTATTTTTAAGCAAAAAAAGAACCTTGCGCGCAAGGTTCTTTTTCATTTATTCAAAAAGCGGTAAACTCTTTTCCGATTGCTTTTTCTTGGATTTCCAAGCATAGAGAAATACGAAAATCGCTATCAACGGGAAGATCATTCCAACGAGCATACCCAGCTTCATACCCAATTGGTCAGGGGTGAATCCCCAATCCATCGCTATTGAAGTAAAATAACTGCTTCCAGCCACAGCGTCGGTGACGATCCCGACCAGTTGCGGTCCGACGGAAGCACCTAAATCTCCGCCCGCCGCCATCATTGCGTAAACGAATACGCCGCCGTTTGGAACTCTTTCCGAAGATACGATCAAACTCCCGGGCCAAAGCATCGAAACGCAAAAGCCCGTAAGAGCGCAGGCGATCAACCCGATAACGGCAACGTTTGAAATCGCCGCAGTCAAATAACAAGCCGTAGCGCCGAGCGCGCCGAGAAAGAGAACTCTGCCTATATTTTTACCGAACTTAGCGTATAAAGAGCGACCCAACCCAAGGGCAAGACCAAAAAGAGCTACGCCGAAAATATCGCCCCATACCTTGGAAATCCCCAATGCCTTTTCAAGATATCCCGAACTCCATTGTGCCATCGTGCATTCGCTTGCGCCGCCAAGGAAAATTGCGAATACGCACAGCCACAACTGTCTGTTTTTTAAAAGATTCAGAGCGCCTGAAACGCGTTCGGGCGTTTGCATCTCGGGAATATCCGCGCCGTGATATAAAATAAGCGAAAGAAAGGGGATCAATAAAAAGAACAACGCGAGCCATTGCCAGTTTTCAGAGCCGAAAATCAATAAATGAAGAGTGCTGACAACGATAACGCCCACCACTCCCCAAGCGTATACGGAATGAAGCTTGCTCATTTCGTGGTCGGGGTTTTCGCTTGGAATCGCCGCGATCACGGGGCTGATCAAAACTTCGGTAAGTCCGCTTGCCGCCGAAAACACGATCGTACCGAGGACGATACCGAGATATGCCGTATCAGGCAAAAAAAACGGATATAGAGAATAGATCAAAAGTCCGACGATCGTTAAAAACGGAGTGAACTTTACGGTTTTTGAAATATTGAATTTATGTGAAAAGAAGGAAAATATCAAATCGACGATCAACTGCGTAAAGAAATTGATCAGCACGAGTAATCCCAAAAGGGAATAAGAAATCCCGTAAAGAGACCGAAAGGTCAAAAATAAAATGGGGGAAAGATTCCCCACGACGGACATCGAAAGATTGGTCGTGTAACACGCAAATTTTACTCTTTTATAATTTTTCATTGGCACGTAAACCTCTAAGAAAAATAGCTTGAACCATTCTTAAACAAGTCCAAGCTATTTCTGGTGCCGAAGGTGGGACTTGAACCCACACGTTGTCACCAACAACGGATTTTGAGTCCGTCGCGTCTGCCATTCCACCACTTCGGCGCTTCAATTTTCAAAAGCTTTATTATTATAAGATAATCCGCGAAAAAAAGCAAGCGTTTTTTCTATGTATTTGTAATTTTTTTAGAGTTTTTTTTGAAGTTTGCAAAAGCTTTCTCTTTTCCTTGCGATTTTTTTATTTTCGTGGTAAAATAGGGTATACTAAGAATAAGGAAATTCTTTTATTATGGAAAAATTAGTTTTGATCGACGGCAATAGCCTACTCAACAGAGCGTATTACGCGACGCCCGTATTTACGACCAAAGACGGACTTCCGACTAACGGCGTGTTCGGTTTTATCAAGCTTATGTTGCGTATTATTGCCGATAAAAAACCTAAATATATCGTCGTGGCGTTCGACGTACACGCGCCAACCTTCCGTCATAAAGTTTACGACGCTTATAAGGCGGGCAGAAAACCTATGCCCGAAGACCTCGCCGTACAACTTCCCGTTTTAAAAGAGGTGCTTCAAAAAATGAACGTCAAGATCTGCGAACTCGAAGGTTACGAGGCGGACGACGTTATCGGTACGCTCTCTAAAAAATTCGACGTCCATTCTTATATTTATACGGGCGACAGGGATTCCTACCAACTCGTCGATGAAAAAACGAGCGTTTGTTTTACTCGTAAAGGGGTGAGCGACCTTTTAGAACTTACCGATTCTAACTTCAAAGACGAAACAAACCTCACGCCCGCACAAATTATTGATTTGAAGGCGTTAATGGGGGATAAATCGGATAATATTCCCGGGGTCGAGGGAATAGGCGAAAAATCGGCGTATAAGCTTTTAGAGCAATTCGGTACGCTGGATAATATTTATGCAAACGTCGATCAAATTGCGGGCGCGGTCGGCCGCCGTCTTGCGGAAAATAAGGCGAACGCGTATTTTTCCTACGAGCTCGCCACGATCAATACCAACGCTCCCGTAGACGTAGAACTCGCCGATTGCGTACTGAAAATGCCGTTTTCCGCCTCTGTACGAAATCGTTTTGCGGAGCTGGAATTTAAATCTATCGTTTCAATGAACATTTTTAGAGAGGAAGATAAAGCCGAAAACGGCGTTGCGGCGCTGATTGAGCCTCCCGTTCGCGAAGTGATCCCCAGTACCATCGGCGAAGCGATCGACTATATCAATGCTTCTTATGCGGAAAATATCGCCGTCAACTGGACGGATAACGAGTTTAGGTTCTTTCTCAAAAATAAGGGGGACGGCAAATCCGCCGTAATCGAACAGCTCGAATACGTTTGTCCCCTTAAAATCGGGCTTTTGGACGTCGGATTTTACGATTATCAATTCCAACCTCTTTTAAAAGCCGTTTTTGAAGGGAAAAAGAGGGTTATTTCTTATTATTCCAAGGAATTAAGGCACAAACTTGCAGAACAAGATATCGTCTTTTCTGCGCCGTTTGAAGACGTTTCAATGTTAAAATGCTTATCTGACGGACTTGCGAATACGGACGGTTTGGTGTTTTGTCTGAATTATTTCGCGCTACCCGCGAAAAACCTTGCTTACGGCGTGTATCGTCTTTGGGAGATATACGGAGGGAAGCTGAACGAAAAAGAAAAATGGCTGTATGAGAAGGTTGAGTTGCCTCTTTCACTGATCCTTTTCGATATGGAGCGCAGGGGGATTTCTATTGACGAGAAAACGCTCGGCGAACTTTCTGATCGCTATAATAAAGAACTCAAAGAAGTTACCGAGAAAATTTACGAACTTGCAGGGGAAAGGTTTAATATCAATTCCACGCAAAAGCTCGGTTCTATTCTTTTTGAAAAATTACAAATCGGCGCTGGGGTAAAAAAGGCAAAAACGACCCGATCTTATAAAACGACCGCAGAGGAACTTGAAAAATATAAAGGCGAGCACGAAATCGTCCGTCAGATCTTGCGTTACCGCCAGATCCAAAAGATCAATTCTACTTACGTAGACGGTTTCAAACCTTTGATTAAAAACGGAAAAGTTCATACGACTTATCATCAGATCAAGACGGAAACGGGAAGGCTTTCGAGCGCAAATCCGAATCTTCAAAATATTCCCGTGCGCACGGCAGAGGGTAGAGAACTGCGTAAACTTTTTGTCGCCGGCGAAGGTTGCGTACTGTTGGACGCCGATTATTCCCAAATCGAGCTTCGTTTGCTCGCACATTTATCCAAGTGTTCCAAATTGATCGAGGCGTTCCGCCAAAACGGCGATATTCACGCGTTGACGGCTTCGCAGGTAATGAAAACGACGCTTGATAAAGTCACGCCTGAAATGCGCCGTAGCGCAAAGGCGGTAAACTTCGGCATTATTTACGGTATGAGCGGTTTCGGGCTTGGAAAAGATCTTGGGATTTCTACGCAAAAGGCGCAGGAATATATCGATAAGTATTTCGAAAATTATCCCGAAGTCAAAGAATTTATGAATAAAAACGTGGAGCGGGCAAAGGAAGAAGGCTACACGACGACGATGTTCGGGCGCAGAAGAATTATCCACGAGTTGAAATCTACAAACTATAATTTGCGTAGCTTCGGCGAGCGCGCGGCAATGAATATGCCTTTACAGGGCACGAGTGCGGACATTATAAAAATCGCTATGCTCGGCGTTTATAATAAATTAAAAGAAGGCGGGTATAAAGCGAAACTCGTTTTGCAGGTCCACGACGAATTGGTGATCGATTGTCCGATCAACGAGCAAGAAGCCGTATCGAAAATTTTGCAAACGGAGATGGAAAACGCCGTTTCTTTAACCGTTCCTTTAACGGCTGAAGTAGGAATCGGACAAAGCTGGTATTCGGCAAAATAAATAAGTGTTTCACATAATTCGTTTCACGATTTTGAACGTAAAACTTAAATCGTGAAACGCGTAAAGGAGATTTACGAAATGAAAATAGCGATCACCGGCGGAATTGGGAGCGGAAAATCCCTCGTTGGAGAAATAATTAAGGAAAAGGGATATCCCGTCTTTTCTTGCGATGAGATCTATAACGAACTCATTAAGGAAAAAGAATATATCGAAAAACTTAAAAGACTTTTTCCGATAACGGTCAAAGGTGGGAAAATCGATAAAAAAGCGTTATCGGATACGGTATTTTCTGACGATGCAGCGCTTGCAAAACTTAATCAATTGGCGCATCCGATGATAATGGAGCGCTTGCACAAGCAAATGCACAACGTGGATTCCCAAAAAGTATTTGCCGAAGTTCCTTTATTGTTTGAAGGCAATTATCAATCGGAATTTGATAAAGTGATCGTCGTAACGCGTCCTCTTTCCGATAGGATAAAAGCGGTTTGCTTACGCGACGGTGTTTCAGAACGAGAGGTAGAAAACCGAATGGCAAAGCAGTACGACTACGACCAATCTTTAGACGAACTGATCGAAAACTATATCATACTGAAAAACTGCGGCGATATTTCTGCGTTAAGGGTTGCCGTTGAAGAGTGTCTCTTAACACTTTAACTTTTAATGTGAAACATTTTTCGTGAAACTGTTATTTTATATTAGATATACCAACGAATCCCCGGGCTGTTATTAAGCTGTAGGGGATTTTTATTTTTAGCCAAGTACTACGACAAACATAATAATTTTGATATGCATAGTATAATACCTATGTGTCACATACTATTTTTGCGATTCTTTTTAATTAGAATAGGTAGAATTTTCAAAAAATCCCGATATTTCACGGGAAAAAGATAAAAAAAGTAGAAAAAATTTCGCTTATGTCCTTGAAAAATTTAAAAAAATATAGTATAATAAAGAAGGTAAATAAACGCCCTGTGTTTTTAAAGTTTGTGCGTTTTATTTTTCGGAGGTATTTAATGAATGGATTTAAAACGGATTATCCCCTGTATTTATTTCATCACGGCGAGAACTTTAAAGCCTATGAAACGATGGGGGCGCATCCTGCCGTTTTAAACAAAAGAAAAGGATACGTGTTCAGAGTTTGGGCGCCGCGCGCAAAAAACGTGTCCGTCGTTGGAGAATTCAACGATTGGGATCCCGCCGCGCATAAAATGAGCCGATTGATTGACGACGAAACGTTTGAAATTTTTATTCCCAACGTCCGACAATACAATTCCTATAAATATTGTATTGAAACGCACGACGGGAGAACGCTTTATAAAGCCGACCCGTACGCTTTCCATTCCGAGCTTCCCGGAACGAATTCTTCCAATGCGTCCAAGCTTTACGATTTATCGGGATATAAATGGACGGATAAGGCATATTTGGACAAGCAAAAGCATAAGAATATCTACGCCTCGCCGATCAATATCTACGAATTGAATATTCTTTCGTGGAAAAAACACGAGGACGGCAGTTTTTTAACGTATCGTGAGCTCGCAAAAGAGCTTGTAAATTATCTCGTTGAAATGGGATATACGCACGTGGAATTTATGCCTCTTACCGAATATCCCTTCGACGGTTCGTGGGGATATCAGGTCACTGGGTATTATTCGATCACCTCGCGCCTCGGTACGCCTCACGATTTTATGTATCTCGTAGATTGCCTGCATAACGCTGGGATCGGCGTGATCCTCGACTGGGTTCCCGCTCATTTTCCAAAGGACGATTTCGGTCTTTACGAATTCGACGGGGCTACGCTTTACGAGCCTTCCGCTTGGGACAGAAAGGAAAACGAAGGCTGGGGAACGAGAAAATTCGACTACGGCAGAAAGGAAGTGATTTCTTTCCTGATTTCGAGCGCTGTATTTCTCCTGGAAACTTATCATATCGACGGTTTACGTGTAGACGCGGTGGCTTCTATGCTGTATTTGGACTACGATAAAAAACCGGGGGAATGGGTACCCAACGTCTACGGTGAGAATAAAAATCTCGAAGCCGTTGCTTTTTTGCGCCGTTTAAACGAAACGGTGTTCGGTTATTTCCCGAACGCATTGATGATCGCGGAGGAATCGACGGCTTGGCCGCTCGTGACCCGTCCTACGGATATGGGAGGACTCGGATTTAACTTTAAGTGGAATATGGGTTGGATGAACGACGTACTTTCTTATATCTCCAATAATCCTTTATATAGAAGATATCATCACAATAAGCTTACGTTCTCAATGATGTACGCCTTTTCGGAAAACTACGTTTTGCC
>JAFURH010000063.1 GCA_017471945.1 Clostridia bacterium
CCAAAGAAGCTTACGCGATGGTAAACGAAATTGCAAAAGGCGATTAAAAGGGCATAACGATGTACGTAATTCCCTATTCGATGGGCGTTGTATGTTCGTCTTTCTCCAAAATCGGTATTGAAATTACCGATTCCATCTACGTTGTGCTCAACATGATGATTATGACGAGAGTAGGCAAAATGTGCCTCGACCAGCTCGGCGCAGACGGCGATTTCGTAAAGGGCTTCCACGCAAAATGTAACGTAGACCCCGAAAAGAGATACATCATGCACGTCCCCGAAGACAACACGATCATCTCCGTAAACTCCGCTTACGGCTGCAACGTATTGCTCGGCAAAAAGTGCTTCGCGCTTCTTATCGCTACCAACCTCGGTAAGAAAGAGGGCTGGATGGCAGAGCATATGTTGATCCTCGGCGTAAAGCGCCCTCAGGACAAGGAAATCAAATACGTTGCGGCGGCGTTCCCTTCCGCTTGCGGTAAGACCAACCTCGCAATGTTGATCCCTCCCAAGCAGTATCTCGACGCAGGCTACGAAGTACAATGCGTGGGCGACGATATCGCTTGGATCAGAGTCGGCGAAGACGGCAGACTTTGGGCGGCGAACCCCGAAAACGGTTTCTTCGGCGTAGCGCCCGGCACGAACGCGAAGTCCAACCCCAACGCGCTTGCGGCGACGATGAAGGGCACGATCTTCACGAACGTTGCGCTCAACCCCGCAGACAACACCGTTTGGTGGGAAAAACTCACGAAGGAAGCTCCCGCAGAGCTTATCGACTGGACGGGTAAGCCTTGGACGCCCGATTGCGGACGCAACGCGGCGCACCCCAACTCCCGTTTCACCGCGCCCGCGGAAAACTGCCCTTGCATCTCCCCCGAATTCAACTCGAAAGCGGGCGTACCTCTTTCCGCGATCATCTTCGGCGGCAGAAGAGCGACGACGACCCCGCTCGTATATCAATCGAGAGATTGGAATCACGGTACGTTCGTAGGTACGATTATGTCCTCCGAAACGACGGCGGCGGCGACGGGCGCAGTAGGCGTACTTCGTCACGACCCGATGGCAATGAAGCCGTTTATGGGCTACTCGGTTGATCAGTACTTCCAGCACTGGATCGATATGGGCGCGAAGGTAGACGAAGAAAAGCAACCCAAGATCTTCAACGTAAACTGGTTCCGTCAGGACGAAAACGGCAACTTTATGTGGCCCGGCTTCGGCGACAATATGCGCGTTTTGGACTGGATCTTAGACCGTTGCGAAGGCAAGGTAGACGCGCAGGAAACGGCGATCGGGTATCTCCCTTACGCGAAGGATATCAACATCGAAAACTGCGATATCGACGCGGCTACGCTCGACAAGCTTCTCTACGTGGATAAAGAACGTTGGGCGAACGAAGCGAAGGAGATCGAGAACTACTACGCGGAGAACTTCGGCGACAAGATGCCTAAGGAAATTATCGCGAACCTTGAAATCCTCAAAGAAAACTGCAAATAATGTTGTTTAAAGCAAAAGAGCTGACCGTCGGTCGGCTCTTTTTTGTTTGCGGTGGATGAGGGGTATTGTACCCCAAAATCCAAAGCGATCAGAATGTTAATTTATGTCAAAATGATAATTTCTAACATTTTTTGTGTGTAAGTATTTGTTTTTAAATATTTAAAAATTTTTTAAAAATTCTCTTTACTTTTTTTCAAAAGAATGTTAAAATATACTCGTAAATCAGTTGAGACAACTGATCTGAAACAGCTCATCATTTTCCCCCTTATCATATAGGTAACCGCCTTGGAGTCGCAAGATTCCGAGGCGGTTATCGTTTTAGAAAATTTTAAAGATAGGGTCGAGGGGATAATCCCCTTGACCCTTACTTTCTTAGTTTTGGCAGGGGCTACATTACCTTGCAAAGCAAGCAACACAGCAAGATAGAGCAGAGGTACGAGAACACGGAAATCACGAGCGCGGCGGTGAGCTTTTTGCGTTTTAAGCCCGCGAAATATACCGCGCCGATATAAAAAATCGTGTCCGACGCGCCGTACGCCACGCACGCGCAACGCGCAATATAGCTGTCTACGCCGTATTTTTCCAAAATGTCCGTTAAAACCGCGATCGAGCCGCCGCCCGAAAGCGGTTTCATTAATATCAGCGGGCTGATCTCCTCGGGTACGCCTAAAAAATTAAAAACGGGCGCGATCAGCGTTTCGAACCGAGCTTGCAGACCGCTGACTTCGAAAAGCTTGGTCAGCATCATTACCGCCGCGATATACGGAAAGATCGAAAGGATCAAGGGCGGCGCGGCTTTTACGCCTTGACAAAAGCTGTCGTAGACCTTGACTTTCTTAAAACTCGCGTACGCGAACGAGGCGAGAAAAATGACGGGCACGATCAGCGCGAAAATATAGTTCATCTCGACCCTGCCTCCCGCTTTTTTAAGAAATTCCCGCGTTTTTGCACCGCTCGGCGCGGGGATAAAAATAACGCCGTGAGCGCAACGCCCAAAAGGGTGGAAAACGCCGTCGTGAGTAGGGTGGGGAGTACGATATCCGCGGGCGCGGCGCTTTTTAAAGCCGTCCGCACGCCGATAATGGAAGTGGGGATCAGCTGTATGGAAGTCGCGTTCAGCACGAAAAACATCGCGGACGAATACTCCGCGTGTTCGCTCTTATCCAAAAGCTGTGCGGCTTTGATCCCGTACGGCGTGGAAGCGCCCGAAAGCCCGAGCAAATTCGCGGAAAGGTTCATAGAAATGGCGGTCAGCGTTTGCTCGTCGTCCGTTTTGAACAGCTTGCGGGAAAGGGGCTTTAACAGCCTCGATACCCCCGCGGACACCCCCGAGTCCTCCCACACCCGCATCAAGCCCAGCCACACGGCGTACGTGCCCAAAAGGGCGATACAAAGGCTCGCGCTCTTGCCCGCGCCCTCGACGAGCGCGGATAAAAACCCCGCGGGGTCGATAAACAGCATAATCAAAGCGGAAACGATAAAAAGAAAAGAAAAAATAGCGTTCATATCATAAATATATGTCGCGCTTTTCCGAAAAAGACGGCAAAAAGGCGTTAAAAGTGGAGAAACCCGCTTCTAATCGGCGTTTTGCTTCCTTAAAACGATTTACTTTTTTTGCGGAAAGGTGTATAATAAAACCGATAAACTGAAAAATTTTCCCCAAAGGGGAAAACGGGAGATGCGGTTATGGCAGAAAAGAAAACCTATTATATCACGACGGCGATCGCCTACACTTCGGGCAAGCCCCATATCGGGAACACCTACGAAGCGATTTTGGCGGACGCGATCGCGCGGTTTAAGCGCAAGGAAGGCTACGACGTCTTTTTCCAGACGGGTACGGACGAACACGGTCAAAAAATAGAGGAAAAAGCGAAGGCGGCGGGGGTAACCCCCCAGAAATTCGTGGACGACGTCGCGGGCGTGATCAAGGGGATTTGGGATCTCGTCGGCACGTCCTACGATAAGTTTATGCGCACGACCGACCCCGAACACGAAAAGCAGGTCGCGGCGATTTTTAAAAAATTCTTCGAGCAGGGGGATATTTATAAGGGCTACTACGAAGGCTTATACTGTACGCCTTGCGAATCCTTCTGGACGGAAAGTCAGCTCGTCGAGGGCAAATGCCCCGATTGCGGGCGGGAAGTCAAGCCCGCGAAAGAGGAAGCGTATTTCTTCAAGATGGGAAAATACGCCGACCGCCTGATCGAGCATATCGAAAAGCACCCAGAATTCATTCAGCCCGTTTCGAGAAAAAACGAGATGATGAACAATTTCCTCAAAAAAGGCTTGCAGGACCTTTGCGTTTCGCGCACCACCTTCAAGTGGGGTATTCCCGTGGACTTCGATAATAAGCACGTCGTGTACGTGTGGCTGGACGCGCTCACCAACTATATCACGGGGCTGGGCTACGATATCGGCGGCAACCACGCGGAAAACTATAAAAAATACTGGCCCGCGGATTTGCACCTGATCGGCAAAGACATTTTGCGTTTCCATACCATTTACTGGCCTATTTTCTTAATGGCGCTCGGCGAACCCCTTCCAAAGCAGGTGTTCGGGCATCCTTGGCTGTTGCAGGGCGACGGGAAAATGAGTAAATCCAAAGGCAACGTGATCTACGCGGACGACCTCGCGCGGCTGTACGGCGTGGACGCGGTGCGCTATTTCGTACTCCACGAAATGCCGTTCGATAACGACGGGCAGATCACTTGGGAGCTCGTGACCGAACGCTTCAACACCGACCTTGCCAACGTTTTGGGCAACCTCGTTTCGAGAACGGTGGCGATGATCGGCAAATATTTCGGCGGCACGGTGGTTCGCTCCTTGCCCCAAAACGAAGAGGGCGTAGACGGCGAGTTCAAAGCCACGGTCACCGCGGCGGCGGAAAAGGTGCAAAAGAAAGCGGACGAGCTTCGTATCGCGGACGCGCTCACCGAAATTTTCACGGTGTTCAGAAGAGCGAATAAATATATCGACGAAACGATGCCTTGGGCGCTCGCCAAGGACGAGAGCAAAAAAGCCCGCTTGAACGACGTTTTGTATAACCTTTCCGAAGCTATTCAGATCGGCGCTTCGCTTCTCGACAGCTTTATGCCCGAAACGTCTGAAAAGATCTTCACGGCGTTCGGCGGCAAAACGAGAAGCCTCGAAGAAAGCTCGAAATTCGCCCTTCCCGAAAGCGTGAGCGTAACGGCGATCCCGCCTTTGTTCCAACGCCTCGATTTCAAAGCGTTAGAGCCCGAGATCGAAAAGATCCGCGAAGCGCAAAAGGCGGAATACGAAGCGAGCCAAGCGCCCGCACCCGCGCCCGAAGCCAAAGCGGAAGAAACGGAAAAAGCGCCCGAGATCACGATCGACGATTTCGCGAAGGTACAGCTCCGCGTGGGCGAAATTATCGCCTGCGAAAAAGTGCCCAAGTCCTCGAAGCTCTTGCACGAAACGGTGAAATTCGGCAACGAGATCCGCTCCGTCGTGTCGGGCATTGCAAAGCATTATTCGCCCGAAGAGCTCGTCGGCAAAAAGGTGGTGTTCGTTACCAACCTCGCGCCCAGAACGGTGTGCGGCGTGCTTTCCGAAGGTATGATCTTAGCCGCGGAGGACGAGGACGGCACGCTTTCCCTCGTCACGCCCGATAAAGCCGAATTAAAGAGCGGCGCGTCTTTGGGCTGAGCGGTATGTTGATCGATATTCATTGTCATCTGACGGGGGACGATTACGACTCCGTCGGGGGCGTACAAGAAGCGGTGCAACGCGCTTTGCGCGAAGGGGTGGGCTTGCTCGTCTGTTCGGGCTACGATATCCCCTCGTCCGTGCAAGCGAAAGCGCTTGCCGAAGCCTTTGACGAAGTATATTTTTGCGCGGGGTTTCACCCGAGCGAGCTGAAAAAATACCAAGACGGGGATTTTGAAACGCTCAAAGCTCTATTCCGCCACGAAAAATGCGTTGCCGTCGGGGAGATCGGGTTCGACTTTCATTTCGAAAATAACCCGAGTCGAGAAACGCAACGGGAATTTTTCTTAAAGCAACTGAACTTAGCGGACGAAGCGGGACTTCCCGTGGTGATCCACAGCCGCGACGCGGCGCAGGAAACGCTGGAATTTTTACGCGAGCATCGCGCGCTTTTGAAAAAGGGCGGACTGATGCATTGTTATTCCTATTCCCCCGAAATGCTCCCGCTTTTTGCAGAGCTCGGGCTGAGTTTTTCGTTCGGCGGACCGTCTACCTTTAAGAACGCGAAAAAGGTATGCGACAGCGTTGCGCTCACCCCCGTCGAGCGTATTTTAACGGAAACCGATTGCCCGTATTTAACGCCCGCACCCTATCGGGGGGTATTCCCGAACGAGCCGAAGAACGTGCGTTTGGTCGCGGAACGGCTCGCACAGCTTCGAAATCAAGACTTGGAGGAGTTTAAAAAACAGGTCGAAGCCAACGCAAAACGACTGTTTTTTAAGGTAAAATAATTATGGAACAAGAAAGAAACAACCAAGAAAAAAAATTGCAGCAACCCGCGCCGCAAAACGGGAATTCGAGCGCAAACCCCAATAATGGTGGCGGCGGCAGAAAGCGCCGAAAACGCAAAAAGCACGGCAAGGGCGGCGGTCAGAACAATCCAAACGCGCAAAACCAAGCCGTTCAAAACGCCCAAAACCAAAACGCGCAGGCGCAAAAGCCCGCGCAGCCTCAGCCTCAGCAAAAGCAACAAAAACAGCAAAACGGCGGGGGCAGGGATAAGTCGAACCAGAAAAACGACCGTCGCGACGACAAGCAAAAGAACGATAACCGTAAGGATACTTACGCGTATATTCTCGACGGGAATTTATATATCAACCTGACCAACAAATGCTCCAACGCCTGCGATTTTTGCGTGCGTAACGAGCGGGAGAGTTATTACGGAAACTATCTTTGGATCCGTCACGGCGACCCTACGCCCGATAAAGTGATCGCGCAGATCAAGGGAATGGGGGATATTACCCGCTTTAAAGAAGCCGTTTTTTGCGGGTTTGGCGAGCCTACTTATAGGGTTGCGGAAATGATCGAGCTTTGCGATTATTTCCACGAAAAAGGGCTTTCTACCCGTTTAAACACGAACGGACAGGGGAATTTGATCAACAAGCGGGATATCGTGCCCGACTTAAAGGGCAAGATCGACCTCGTGAACGTTTCGTTGAACGCCTCTTGCGCGGAAAAGTATCAGCCTATCTGTCGCTCGCAGTTCCGCGAAGAGGGCTTCACTGCGCTCGTGGA
>JAFURH010000064.1 GCA_017471945.1 Clostridia bacterium
AAACTATACCTTTAAGCCCGTTTCGGGAATCGAATATATCGAACTGGAAGGAACGGCAAAGAACAATTTCGTAATGCTCGAATTCACGGGCAAAAACGTTCCAAACGTAGCCTT
Organism: Clostridia bacterium; assembly: GCA_017471945.1. Classification (GTDB taxonomy): domain Bacteria; phylum Bacillota; class Clostridia; order Christensenellales; family Borkfalkiaceae; genus Scatosoma. The sequence continues at coordinate 115 of JAFURH010000064.1, forward strand.
CCGCGCGGAAAAAGGCTTCTCCGAGCTCACTTGCGCCGATTTTTACGATCCGTCGAAAGAAGAAAAAGCCACCTATGACAAATGTCCCGAATGGTCGGCGGCGGGTATTTTCTATTATGCTTCCGCTCCCGGCAATAAGAATCATCTTTGGGTCGTTCGCGGTTTTAATCACCGCTTGGGTGCGATGGACAGCCATACGCAGATCGATAATTGGGGTATAAACAGCTTGTCGGAAGAGAAGCACTATCTTTTGATCTACGGCTACGAAGTGATCGACGGCGATTCGTCGAACGGCGTAACGGTGACGGCGAAGCTTTATTCCGTTTCGGGGGATAACACCTTAACGCTTGAAAAAGAAATTTCTCAGGTAAGCCCGCACAAAGCTCACGGACTCTACGAAAACAATAAGATCGTATTATACGGAAACATCTGGGCGACGGTCGGGGAAGCCGATCAAACGATCAAGAGCGTTACGTTCAAGCACTATACCCCTTCGGATTCGCTCGCGGGACTTATCGACGGTATGCGCGACGACAGTCCTTTCAAGGCGCAATTAAAGACGCTTAACGGCTTGGACGAATAAGGAGGAGCTTCCGTGAAGAAATTTTTAAGAAAATGTACTCTTTTGTTGGCGGCGGTATGCGGGCTTTGCTCGCTTACCGCTTGCGGCGATAATCAAGACGACGTGAATAAGGGCGCGCCGAACTATCAGAACAACGACGATCAGTTTACGACGTTTGCTTACAGCGCGATCTATCACAACTGGTGGGCGACGGGTTCGGATCCGAACAGGGATAAAACGTATTTCGACGAAACGCTGTATACGCCCGAAAACCTCAAAAAGTATAAGGACGCGGGGTTCAACACGCTGTTTATCAACTACGTTTTCAATTATAACGGTATTAAGAACACGGTGACGAGCGACGGCGACAGCGTGCCTTGGACGATGACGGAAATTTTGGATATGGCTTGGGCGCAGGGCTTGAAATGCCTGATTTTTGAAAGTAATTTACATTCGCTTTCGGGCGCGTATAACGAAGAGAAATACGTTTGGAAAGACGAGGACGATAAATTTTCGTTGATCGGCTCGGGATATAAGTGGGGCGCAAACGAGTTTAAAACGCAAGAAGATCTCGACGCGTTCGTCTACGATTGCTTGGACGATATCAAGGATCATCCCGCGTTTTACGGCGTATCGCTGAAAGACGAGCCGAGATATACCACCTTCCACGCGATGGGAGAGATATATCGGGCGATCAAAAAAGCCGCGCCCGACGCGTACGTGCATATGAATCTCAATCCGTTGTCGCCCGGCCTTGAAACGACGAAGTATTATAACGACGGTTCGCTTTCGACGAAGGAGGCGTATATGAAATACCTCGAAAAATTCGTCGAGATCGTTCAGCCGCAGGAAAACGTCTGTTACGACGATTATCCCATACACGGGAACAACGCAGAGCAACATTC
>JAFURH010000065.1 GCA_017471945.1 Clostridia bacterium
GCAATCATCGTTTTATCCCTATTACATAGTAGTACCGAAGACGGTGAAAAATGTACACGAGCATATTTTCTATGATTGGGACCAATCGGGTACGTACGTATATTTTGAGGGAACAAAAGAGGAGTGGAACACAGTAGGCATAAGTACTTATAGCCAAAAGGACTATGATGCTAATAGAATTTACTATTATTCCGAAAACGAGCCGCCTTTGAATTCCGCCGGAACGTGGTGGGACGGTAACTATTGGCATTACGTGGAAGGCGTACCTACTTCTTGGAGATATACTGCGCCGAGTGCATAATAAAACCAAACGAAAAACGACCGAACAATCGGTCGTTTTTTTTCGTTTGGTTTATTTTACCCGTCCTAAAAGATAATCGACGGAGCAATCGAAAGCGTTGGCAAGCTTGATCAAATTGTCTACGAAAGGGTGCGTATCGCCCTTGAGCCATTTATTGAAATTATCGTAGGAAAATTTCGTCTTTTTATGGAGTGCGTATTGCGACGTTTTATATTCGCTCATCAATTCGCGAAAACGCTCGCTAAACTTGGGCGTAGGGTAAAACGTTGTATTCGGCGGCGTATGGTCTACAAGACCAAGTATAAAATCCGCGGAACAAGGGAAGAAGTCCAAAATTTTTACGAAAACGCAAAAATTGGGCAAGCGGGTACCGCGTAAATAACGGTTGACGGTACAACGGTTTACGCCTATGTGGGGAGCTAAATCCTTCGGGGTTACATTTTTCTCGAACATCAGTTCGCCAAGCCTTTCAGGCAGTTTCGACAAAATATCCATAAAGTAGTCCTTTTTCTACAAAATATTATCTACGACTTTGGCAAAAAAGGCTTGCTTTAGACCAAAGTCGTGAGGTATAATATAAATACAGTATTCAAGCGCGCGAAACTGAAAAATATTTTATAGGAGGACTTTCTACAATGGAAGAAAGCAAGAAAGATACAAAGGAACAAGAAGGCAAGGCATCGGATATGGAATACGAGCAAAGTGAAAAAGAGGTGTTGGAGAGAGTAGCGGTGCTTCTAAGAGAAGATCTTGTCGCAACCTTTCAAAAGGATAGCGATCGTTCTATGCTTATACGCTCAGTTGGCGGCAAGCAATTCCGTATTCAAATAGAAGAAGTAGTTTGATTGTTATAGGTGATTGCTAATTACAGTATAGCAAACAAAAAGAAAACCGACGAGAAAGTTCTTGTCGGTTTTTGCCATAGATTGTAGAAGCTAAAATAGGGAAATAATTAGTATGAGATTGCCGCGTCGGGCTTTGCCCTCCTTGCACAAATTGTTCGACCTGTCATTACGAGCCCTGTAAGGGCGTGGTAATCATTTCATACGCTTTCAGCTCAGCTAAAATATTCTCGGATAAATGCGCCTCGACGGCGGTGTATTTGCCCTTTTTGCCTATCTCCAAAAGCTTTCCTACGTGCGAATACCCCAAAACGGCGGGCGGCAGGTGGGTCACGATATCGTCGATATTCCGCACGAGC